>CALJVJ010000127.1 GCA_937974625.1 uncultured Saprospiraceae bacterium | reverse complement strand
TCTATTTTGATATTTATAAAATAGAGACCATTTTCTACGTCCTGTAAATCTAAGCGCTCTGTCTCACCACTTATTTCACCAAGGTCTTTGGTCTGCACCACTTGTCCTACATTATTGACTAATTGTAGTGCTCCTGTTTTTCCTGCAAAAGGTTTTAAGTTGATAAACAACTCATCTTCAGCAGGATTTGGGAATACGGACCAACCTTTTAAATCAATTTTAAAATCAACTAACTGCACATCGGTATAATCCCAATCTCCATCTCGATAAACTTGCTTGATTCGGTAGTAATTCTCCCCTAATTTTGGTTCACTATCAATGGTTTGATTATAAATCATATCCGTTCCTAATGCTTTACTTTTGATTCTTTGAATGGCTTCAAAATGTTGACCGTCAATAGATTTTTCGACAATAAAATAGTCATTAAAATAACTGGTATTGGTCAACCATTGCAAATCTACTTCTCTAGCCGATGGAAAAGCAGATAAGGATAAATGAGGCGTTACTCTATCGCCTGCTGATGCATTCGCAAAACTGCTTCCAGTCATATCAATCCACTTTTCACATATCGTCGAATAACTAGCATTTTGAAAATAAATCAAATATCGTCCTGCTGGTAATCCCGTCACACTGAATGTGTTATCACACTGCCAACCACAGTGGTCCACTGGGCCATAGCCTGAATTTAAAATTTGATAGAAAGCGGCACTGCCATTGCTCGTTAAGGTAATCGTTCCATTGCCATGCATTATCGTATTACCGTTACAATCTTCGGTTACGGTGGTTCCACCACCACCTGAAGGCGTACCCGCACAGGTACAGTTTGATTGAACGACATCATTGTTCGTATTGCTATTGCCATCATTACAGCTCGCCCCTACCGTCGTTAAATTAGGGTCATTATCATTACAATCTTGCGAGGCTGGAATGCCATCTCCATCATTGTCTGGGTCGCCGCCACCGCCACCACCAAGCGTGATGAGTTTATCACAAATTGGTTGATAGTTAGCATCTTCGAAAAAGACTCGGTATTGCCCTGCTGCTAATCCATTCACCGTGAAAGAATTCCCACAGTTCCAACCACAATTATCAATGTATCCCCAATTGCTATCTAAAACTTTGAAAAAAGAAGCATTCCCTCCGCTTGTCAAAGTAATCGTTCCATTGCCATGGGTAATGGTATTCCCGCCACAATTTTCTGTCACGGTACCACCTCCACCTGTCGGTGTGCCTGCACAGGTACAATTGGCTTGTACCACGTCGTTATTGGTATTACTATTGCCATCATTACAACTTGCTCCTACTGTTGTTAAATTCGGGTCATTATCATTACAATCTTGCGAGGCTGGAACGCCGTCTCCATCATTATCTGGGTCGCCGCCACCGCCGCCACTGCCAAGTGTAATTACTTTATCACATAGGGGTTGATAATTCGCATCTTCAAAAAAGACTCGATAATCTCCTGGTGCCAAGCCATTAACGGTAAAGGAATTGCCACAAGCATATCCACAGTTGTCTACATAACTCCAATCTCCTCGTAGTATTTTGAAAAAAGCAGCATTGCCACCACTCGTTAGGGTAATCGTACCATTGCCGTGGGTAATAGTATTTCCACCACAGCTTTCAGTAACCGTACCGCCTCCAGTATTGCCTAAACTATTTATCCAATCGGCAATCACCTGCACCCCTTCGGCATCAATTTTATTTTTACTTATCGGCGGCATCGAAACTCCACTTTGTAAAGAATTCATTCGAAAATGAATCATGGAACGGTCTACTTCGCCTGCTACTATATGCTTAGGATTATTCAAACCCAATTGACTAATTACTGCTCCATCAATGTATTCTTGCTGGTCTAAAGCGGTGGTAATTCTAGCGTCAAATATGGCTCGATTGCCTGTTCCAGGCTGATGACAACCTGAACAATTGACATCTAAATATGACCTTGCTCGGAGTTCTAAGGGTTGACTTAAATCGTCATGAGCTGCTACGGTTATATAATTATTGGTGGCAGCATTCGTGATATTTTGGTTGATTGCGCCTATACTACTTAAAGCAACTAATTGATTGGTCGTTTGTCCCGTAGTAGGATAAGTAATCGCTTTATTTAAATATCGGGTTCTTAATCCTAACACACTTCCTGCGGCATTCTGATGGCAGGTTAAACATTCGGATGGACTTGGATAATGGTAGGTTTGCGTTTGCCCATTGACCGTTATTTGTTCATCCAATCCTGTGGTCAATAAGGTCGCATCGGTTCCCGCATCATTCCATTTATAAGTCAAATAATAAAAATTACCATCATCTCCTTTTACCTCAAATCTTGTTTCTAAACGTTTCCCGCCCAACTCAAAATGTTTGACGATAACTGTTCCGTTGGGAAACGTCCAATTACCATTTTCTGAAAATTGAATTTGTTCAGCAGCTGTGTTGTGCGTTCCATTATTTGGTATCGCTATCCATCGGTTTTTATCCGCTCCATCCGACCAAAAAGGTTCAATAAGGTCATAAGGAATCATCCCTGCTGTTGGGGTTAGATTGTCTAAATTGCTAAAAGCACCTGTTTGAGATAATAAAATGGGTGCTGGTGGATTGCTACCCGTGGCTTTCAATTGATAAAGCGTGGTATTAGTGGCTTGTCGCCCCATAAACAACTCTGCATCAGGCCCTTCCCCCCAAGTGATTAATCGACCAGGAGAGAAATTAGCAAAAATGTTATAGTTATAATTACCACTATTATTTTTATCAATAATGAATAAATTATTTTTAGAATAGCCCCCACATAGATACTTGCCATATAAAGATGGGAACTTAGCTCCTCGATAAACATACCCTCCAATTATAGCATTGGCATCTGACCGTAAGAAGTCCACCACTGGTGCATTATAGGCGCCTACGCCTAAAGGCAAATTATTAGAATTACAGGCGGTAAATGTCCTAAAATTATTTCCTTCATAAACAGGCCAGCCACCATTCTGTCCTTTTTTTAGAACGGTGATTTCTTCTTTGGAACCTGCACCGATTTCTCCTATCCAAAATTCTCCCGTTGCTCTATCCATAGTCATTCGGTGTGGATTTCGATGTCCATTATGATAATATTCCTCAAATCGGCTATTATTATTGATGACCCAAGGATTGTCATTTGGAATAAAATAATCGTTGCCAGTAAACTCATCACTTTCTCCTGTATGAACGCCCATTTTTCGGCGAGGCGCATGACTAATACTTCCTCCTCTTTTATCTACGTCTATTCTTATTACCCCTCCTTCAAAATTGTTGACAATGTCCTGTGCCGTAGTCCGTCTTGCTTGGTCACCAATCGCTAAATACAAAAAGCCATCTTGCCCAAAATTCAGTCCACCACCTCTATGGGTACCGTTAAATGCTCGAATATTGAACAATTGAACTTCTGAATTTTTGTTGACCGTCAAAGTGCCATCATTGACACTATATCTTGAGAGTCTCAGATATGCCCCGAAAAAATTTGCATTATTCTCACAGGAAAAACAGGTGTTATTACACGCAAATGGGCCTTCTTCTCCATTGGGCCCTTTCGCAGAATAGTATACATAAAAGTAATTTCTATTCGGTGAGCCTGCTTGACCAAATTCTGGATGGAATGCCAAGCCTAAAAAACCACCGTCCCAAATGACTGCCGTCTCTGGTCTTAAATCCACCAAGGTCTGTTTGGTACTTGTGTTTTGGTTGTACACAAAATGCTCAATCAAGCCATCTCTAGAAGCAACAAATAAACGGTTTTGCCGAGGATGTGGCTTGATAACTAAGGGCGAATTAAATTGTAGGTTGGGAAAAGCAGGTTCTACACTCCAAGATAGATTTTGTCCATCTCCTGGTGTTACGGCAGGTAAATTTCCATTCAAAAATTTACTAACTGGAACAGCCGAATCTAATCCCGCTGGTTGGAAAAAATAATTGGAAAAACTTAGGCTTAAGACACCTACACAAATTAATACGAAAAGGGATAACCGATTACTCATAATTGTAATTTTACCTAAGGGACAGCGTAAGACGTTCCATCTGTAATATTGGCAGATGAAGTAGTATAATTTGCCCGCTCTTTAAAAAATGTTTGAGTAATTGTAGTGGTGGAAAGCAATAGTCTTGTAAAAGACAATTCAAAAATAGGCATATTGGTGAACATTCCAAAATGGTTTAAATAAATAGCTAAAATATACACTCTATTAATTCCTTGAAGTAGACAATTCTTATCGGTATGAGCGGTATTTGGAGCATGAGGGCATTCGAAGCAGAAGACTATGGTTTTGGGGTGGTGCTGTGGGTTTTGATTATCTATATAAATTTTAGTATTTTATAGTATAGGTTGTACGGATATATACGGATTTCTTTTATCCTTTTGGATACGCTATAAAGTTTGATATTTTCTGTCTTTTCACATGACTGAATTACTAATCGAAGAACCGCTAATTTATCAATTTGTGGCTAAAATTATCTACTATTTGGAAAATCTTGTATCGTTTCTCTCTCAAATCAAAACAATTGCCCCAACTGATAAATCCCCAAAATTACAAAAACTACCCCCACTACCTTATCCGTATATTGCACAATTTTCCCAATTCGAGCCAAGATATAATGCCCCAATTCTGCATAGCCTATAAACACTGCCAATGCGCCCAAAGCAGACCCTAGCGAAAAGACAATAATATTCGCTTGACTATCAAAAGTCATATCATAACTACTCAACCATAGGGCAATAAACAACCAAAAAGGAATAATCAATACATTCATTGCGGCAACAATAATACCTCTTCCAAAATCAAAATAATCATACTTCTCTGATGGAGCAGCAGGTGGTTTAGTTGCTTTGAAAAAATTATAAATGCCAAAGCCAAAAAAGACAACCGTGGCAAAGACTTGCATATAATAATTGGTCGCTACACTTTCTTGGAAAAAGGTAAGTCCGTAAAGGGCGATGTAGGTGTAGATAAACTCTATGACTGTGGCGCCATAGGACAACATATACCCTGCTTTTTTTCCTGCATCAACCGTTCTTTGCATCACCGTTAAGGTGATTAAACCTGTTGGTAAAGAACCTATCGCACTGATGATAAAGGAAATAAGAAAGTATAGAATTAAGCTCATGCTTAGTGATTCTGGCAGTTTAAATGGTGCTTATTCTAAATTACTTCGTATAAAAACTTCAAGGATTCGAACTCCGTGGAGATTTATGCGACGCTAGTATAAAGTCTAATGGTTCGTAGACTTTTACCCAAATTTTTCAAAGGGAATCAAGCCTGCTAAAAATTCTTCGAAGCTGTTTGCCAACTGGATATCTTCTTTCATCTCCGCATCTATCCATGTGACCACTGGAGCCTTTTCATCCTTTCGATAATCTAAGGTGATATTGCAATGTCCATCACTGTTGAGGACAATTTGTTTTTCGGGTAAGTTCCATTCTTTGACGACCGCAGGGGTGTCTAGGATATTAAAATCACTAGTCTCTGTTCCTTCCTCTATTCCTTCCTCGGTGGAATTTTCTGCTAAAAAGTCAATGCCGTATAACTCATCAAAGGGAACATGGTCCGCAGCCCAAGACGTTTTGACGGTAGTCGGAAAAACCAACCCTTGCGTTTCTCCACCATTTTGAATTTTAAGTACTTCGATAAATGCCTTCGGTAATTTAAAACCTAGTACCTCTTCCGCTTTAGTAATCATTTCATCCGTCAAATCCTTATTAGGGCTGTAGGCGGTGTACCAAAATTCTTTATTAATATCCATTTAATAATTCTTTGATTTTATAGTTGCTAACTTAGCCCGCAAATTTAACCATTCTGCATCACTTTATTTGACTGTTCTTTAGCGTAATTTTTTCTTTAGGGAGTAGGAAATAAATAAGGTGCCCAAAATGGTGGTTTTATTTTTCCGATTCCCTTATGCCCTATGTTCCTTCATTTCTATCTCTTTCTGCTTTATACTCTTCAAGCAACCTTTTCATTAATATTATATCTTTATATTATAAAAATGCGTAGTTTAGGCTTCATTGATTAAATTTGGCTATTTTCAACGTGAATTATAGATAAACCCTTTTTCCTTCTTCTAATGTCTTCAGAAAAACGACACTTAGCTGCCATCATGTTTGCCGATATTTCTGGCTACACTGCGCTCATGCAGGAAGATGAGGCACGTGCAGGTCTATTATTGTCGAAGTTTCAACAAGCTATAAAAGAACAAACAACTGAATGCAATGGAGACATTGTTAACTTTTACGGGGATGGATGTTTGGTACTTTTCCAAAGTCCAATGGAGGCCGTGAAATGTGCAGGGTCTTTACAGGTTATTTTTCAGCAGACTCCTACCGTTCCTGTTCGGATTGGTATCCATGCGGGAGAGGTGGTTAAAAAAGAGGGAAATGTTTATGGGGACAGTGTCAACTTGACCTCTCGCATTGAATCTATTGGTGTCCCTGGAGCTGTTTTGTTTTCTGAGCCTATAAAAAATGCGATTGAAAACCATCATCAATTTAAAATAGCTGCGCTTGGAAAATTTAATTTTAAAAATGTAAAACGAGCTACTCCTGTCTATGCCCTTGCTAATCAAGAATTTATTGTTCCTAAGAAAAAAGCGATTACTGGGAAATTAAACGGAGACCAAAAAACAGCTACTCAAAAAATAATTTCGAAAGCCAAATCTGCCTTAGCGGTCATCGGCATTTTAGCGGTACTCATCGCCTTTAATTTTGGCGAAATAAGGACCTTTTTCAACCAATCTTTTAACAAAGCCTCTATCAAGGAAAAGAAGGTTGCTGTCATGTTTTTTGAAAACGAAACAGGCGAAGACCAACTGAATGGCGTCGGAAAAATGGCTGCTGACTGGATTACCCAACAACTAATGGACATCGAAAAAACACAAGTGGTTTTACCTTCTAGTGTCCGTAATAATATGCATTTAGCTACTGCTTCTTTGGAAGGTATTCAAGATTTTGCTAAAGCAACAGGTGCAGAAATAATTATCAATGGACGCTATTATCAATCGGGTGACCAGCTAATCATACAGGCACAAGTCGTCAATGCCAAATCAGGAGAAATTGTGCATTCCTTAAAAAAACCGATTATTGGGGATAAAGCAGACCCTTTGCCATTGATTCAAGAAGTAAGTCAACGCTTAACTGGCTTTTGGGCGGTACAAGGTCGCAAGCAATTTACGGAGCGCCCTCCTAAATTGGGTGCTTATCATGCTTATCTGGAAGGTCGAAAATTTTGGGGCATTGATTATCAAAAAGTGGAAGAATATTATTTAACTGCTTATTCTATTGACTCTACTTTTATTGTTCCTTTGGTTGAATTGGTCGCTTCAAAAATTAATGAATCTGCTTATTACCAAGCGGACTCTTTATTAAATTTTGTGTTGGCGAAAAGTGATAATTTATCCAAAGCCCACCAATTACAAGCCAAGGCTTATAAAGCCCAATTGCATGGAAAACTAGAAGAATCTGTCAATTATTGGGAAAAGATATATGAAATTGATAACCAAGAATTTATTACGGTGACGAATTTAAGTCGCCAATATTTGAATACCAATCAAGTTCAGAAAGCACTGACCATTTTAGAAAATTTTGACCCTTCGTTTTTAGATTTTCAAGAATGTACGCCTTGTCAAGAATATTATGAATTATTGACCTACGCTCATTTTCAAAGTGACCATCCTGAAAAAGTAATTGAATTGGTAGACGGTTTTGATTTTGAAATAAAAGAAGGATTGATTGCCAATTATTACCTTAAATCACTCGTCCATATTGGAGATTTTGATAAGGCCTATGAAAAAATGGGTTTTTATCTAGGCGAAGATTTAAGTTTTAATGGTGGGCGTCAAAGTGCAGGCTTACTTTTAGTAGGTATGTTGAACGAAATGGAAAAGTTAAATCAAACGGATGTCAAAAAGATAATGGCCAACCTTTTAGTGAACTATGGCGAGGATAATGATTACGATTGGTTAAGTGATTATTATATTGGAAATGGGCTTTACGCCAAAGAAAAATACGAAGATGCTGCCGAATATTTTGAAGCCTTTTATAACAATTTTAAGAATGCCCCAATGATTATAGACCTTGGTTTGGGGTCCTTGGCTGCTTGTTACATCCAAATGAAAGACTATGATAAATTAGAAGGTATTTATAAATATTTAAGTACTTATGACCATCCTTATGCTGCGAGTTATGTGACTTATACCAAAGCTAAAATGGAGGCGCAGTTGGGCAATAAAGTTAAGGCTATTTCACTTTTGAAACAGAGTAAAGCGGAAGGGCAAGAGTTCTTGTGGTTTAAATTTCAGAATGACCCCTTTTTGACGCCTTTGTTGGGGGAGGAAGAATTTAAGGCTTTGGTTAAAGGGTCTTGACTTAATTAGATAGGATTGAATCACATAAGCAAGAAATAAATGTCCTAGAGTGACATTTATTCCTTGTGAACCGCGGATGGGCTGGCAACGGATTTGAACGTTTTCTTTACTTGACTTGCTCTAGGTCGTGTTCAATTTTTGACTCTTAGTAGAATTTACTAATAAAGCTCTTAAAACCTACTTATATAAGTACACGACCTACATTAAATCCGTCTAAATCCGTTTAATCCGTAATCCAATCCTCCTAAACTAGCTCGCCTACAGTAGAAGTCGGCACCACCTGCATCCATTCCAAAGGCAAATCTACTCCCTGCATTTTCAAAGCCTGTACTCGATACAAATAAGCTGCACCAAGCATTATATTTTCTGCGATATCGACTGCCTGTCGATTTTCATAATTTTCTAAATAAGTTCCTTTTACCCAGTTATTAAATGCGCCCATGGCAGGGCCACACCAGATTTGAAAATCCATCTTTCGTTCTATCTTTCCAGAATTTGCCCAATTCGAAGACAAGCCTAAATACCAACGGAAAATTAATGCCATCTTTCGCTTTGGATTATCATTCGCTCTTTCAATTTGTTCAGGGTCTCTTTCGCTGAAAAAATCGACACAGTATTTCCAGATAGTTTCTAAGGGTTCTCGGAATACTTTCTTTTCTAATACTTCTCTATCCTTTGCTGGAATTTCATCAATTGAGTTGTAGCGCGTATAATATTCATATAGCTTTTTGGCTCGTGGGCCAAATAAAGACCCTCTTTTTAAAACTTGTAACTCTACGCCCATTTCAAACATATCGGAGGCGGGTGCCATTGTCACATCGGTCGAAGCGACGGTTGACAATAACTTTCGTACATGCTCGGATGTTCCTGCTTCTACACAGGCTTGATTGACCGAACCTGTCACGATATATGCCGCACCCATCATAAACGCTGCTAAGGCAGATGCTGGCGTCGAAATACCACCTGCTGCACCAACTCTAATCGTCTTTGCATACCCATACTCTTGCTGCAGTTCGTCTCTCAACTTAATTATCGTTGGAAATAAAGCTACTAATGGTCGATTATCCGTGTGTCCGCCTGAATCTGCTTCTACTGTAATGTCATCTGCCATCGGCACTTTCTTCGCCAATTCTGCCTGTAGCGGTGTTATTTTTCCTTGTTCCAATAAAGCAGTTAACATCTTATCTGGCGCAGGTTTCATAAAGTGTGCGGCTACTTCTAGTCTAGAAATTTTGGCAATTACTTTATTACTACAAATAACTTTACCTTCCGCATCTTGGCTTAAACCGACTGCTCTGTAATGAACGATGCTTTCCGACAAACGCATATAGGCGGAGGCTTCTACGACTTTCACGCCTCTTTCGATAAATAACTTTACCGCTCCTTCTTCTAATGCTTTTTCGGTTGGGCTATTGATTAAATTGAAGGCATACGTCTGCGTTGGCAATGCTGCTTGGATTTTATCAATCGCTTGATTCACTCGTTTGGGCACTAATCCTGCTGCTCCGAAAGAGCCTATCATTTGGGCTTGTCCCATAGAAATTACCAATTCTTCGGAAGCAATTCCATTGGCCATTGCGCCTGTTTTATAACCGTATTTTACCTTATAATCTTCTTGGAAGGTTGGGTCTCCTAACTGTGTTGCAGTTAAAGGTGCAACCATTGCTAACATTTCTTGACCTCTGCCTTCTGCTGCTATTTCGCCTTCGTTGGTGACGCCTATTCTACCGCCGAAGTCTTTGACGACGTAGCATGGTAGATGGGTATTGTTTAGTTTTTCTTGGATGCCT
>CALJVJ010000126.1 GCA_937974625.1 uncultured Saprospiraceae bacterium | reverse complement strand
TCGAAGATGTTTTTATCTATGGATTGATTATCCAACTTTTGAAAAAGAGGTAGAAATCGTACAAAATAAAGTACCCGAAATTGATAAAAAACTAGGCGAGCAAATCTGTCAATTTATGCTCACGCTTCGTCAACAGAAATTGGACAAAGTACCGGGCATTGCAGAGACCTTAGATTGGGCAAGAGCTTTATCAGCATTACACATTGACCATTTGGACAAAAAAATAATAGAAGATACCTTGGGCATTATTCTGAAGGACTGGAAGGATATTCGAGAGACTTCTATGTCTTTATCGGAGTTATTGGAGCAAACTGGGGTAAAATCTAGATTGCATTAACGTGGCCAGTAATCGTAATTTTGCTGCACTATTTACCACGACCTACGTCGAACGTGTACAAAGTACGACCTATAAAAATCCTGTCATCCTGTAATAAGCTGCCAAACTAACCTTTTTACCAACGGAGTTGCCTTTTGCCGTCACTTCTAAATTGCACTAAAATGATTGGAACTTTTATAAAAAAGGATTATTTTTAATAGAAAATACTTTAAATTTTATAATATGACAGCGAAAGCGAAGAATTTAAAAAAAGATTTTCTAGGACTTTCAAGATTGGAACAATTGGAGTTGATGCAATATTTTTTAGAGGTATTTGCTACTAAACCAGTTAAAAAAGAAGAAGAAAATTTTATGCTTTCAGATGAATGGAAAGCTGAATTGGACCGTCGGTCGGAAGAAATAAAATTAGGGAAAGTGAAGCTTTTGGATAACGATGAAGTACTAGCAAAGTTAGGACTATGAGTTACAAAGTGAAACTACACCCACTTGCTAATTTAGAGTTAATCGACTCCTTTCAATATTATGAAGAGCAACAAAAAGGATTAGGTTATCGCTTTCTAAAAGCATATCAAGATAAGACTAAATTCCTTGCAACTAATCCAGAGGCAACCGAAATAGTTTTCAATAATAAAAGGCGAGCAATAATCAATCCTTTCAAATATAACCTAATTTATCAAGTCAATCATTCTTCTAAAGTTATTATCGTTATTGCTGTGATGCATGGTAGTCGCTCTCCCAAAAGATGGAGAAATAGAAAATAAAATACCTTATCTTGATTAACCGTCAAACAAACCTTTCCTCCAACCTAGTCGCCTTCTGTCGTCACCTAAGACAGCACGACTTCACTATCGGCCCATCCGAAGAACAAGATGCCTTACAAGCCATTCATTTAGTCAATCCATTCCAAGCCAACGAAAATTTCGAACTTTGCCTAAAAGCGACCTTATGTCGAACCCCTTTTCAACTCAAACAATTTCCAAAACTCTATCAAAATTATTGGAAAGAACTAGACCAAGCAGTCAATAGCAAAACAACCGAGAAAGAAGAAAAAGCACAAGCCACTCAACAAAGCCAAAAACAACCGAGTTTGCAAGCTTTAAAAAGTTGGTTGCATGGTAATAAAAACAAAGAAACGATAGAAACAGCGACCTATTCTGATGGAGGTTTTGGGAGTGTTACAGAACAGGTAGCTTTTTCTTCCCAAGAAATGAAAGAAGTATTCCAATTGGTCCAAAAGCTGGTGCAAAAGATAGCCAATCGGAGAAGCCGACGCTATAAAACCACGAAGAAAAAAGCGATTTTAGACATCAAAAAATCCATTCGAAAAAATATCGTTCGCAATGGAGAAATTGTAGATATTTTATACAAAAAGAAAAAGAAGGATAATATTAAAGTGGTTTTACTATGTGATGTGAGCCGAAGCATGGAGTTATACAGCCGTTTTTTTATTCAATTTATGTATGCATTTCATTCGCTCTTTCCAAAAGTAGAAACCTTTGCTTTTGCGACTGCTCTACACCATATTTCAAAAGAACTCAACAAAACCTCGATTAATAAATCACTACAAGAAGTAATTAACAAAATTCCTGATTGGTCGGGTGGTACTAAAATTGGAGCTGCCTTACAGCAATTTAACGAAGAGTTTGGACATAAACATTTGACTTCCAAAACTTTAGTGATTGTGTTGAGTGATGGTTGGGATACAGATGAAGTAGATTTAGTAGGGGAGAACATGAAGCAAATCCATCGAAAAGCCTTGAAAGTTTTATGGTTGAATCCTTTGGCAGGTAGTGGTGATTGGCAGCCTGAGGTGCGGGGGATGAAAGCGGCTTTGCCTTATGTAGATGCGCTATTGCCTTTTCATAATGTGGATAGTTTGCGTTCGATGGTCAATACAATGCGATTTTGATTCACCTTCCTTTTTATGTTATTAAATATTTCTCACAACGACACGACGACACAACGATTTAGACGTCTTCCCTTTAAGTTGTTGTGTCGTCGTGCCGTTGTGAGAAATTAAATAATCGAGATAGATGGATTGAGTGCTAATACCAATCGTTTTTAAAATTGTATCATAACTCAGGCTCAACGAGTTAAAAACGGGCAATTACTTAAAAGTAACTACCCGGCACACTATGAAACACTATGTCTTTCAGTAATTTATCGTGATTCTTGCACTGCAAATAAATATTCCGACGCTTCATAAAATTCAGAATAGCTTATATTTTCTAAAATATTGCCTTCACAATCCACGATAGGTGGTGCTTTATCACAAACGCAACACTCACAAATCGTATATATAGCTGATTGATAAAGATATACATCTAGATAATGACAAGCGTTTTGTTTCTCTGTTTCAGTTAAGATTTTAAATGCTTCTAAATTAGTACAATCTTTCAAATGGGGGGAAGTCCTATTTTTATTACAAGCAGAGCATATAGCTAATAGGCTAAGAAAAAATAAAATTTTCATTTTCATAATACCTTTTTAGATAAAGACTCTTAAAAATAAAAAATGGTTGGGTGTTAATATTTCTCACAACGGCACGACGACACTACTAATCAGACCTCCTCCTTAATAGTCGTTGCGCCGTCGTGCCGTTGTGAGCTATTAAATAGTTTAAGTAAAAGCCTGTAAAACAGTGTTTTATCCAACTAGTCACTACACTCGTTCATCCCGAATAACCGACTTCACCATATTCAAAGTAGACAATTTTCCACCAGAAATAAACCGCATCCAATACATTTTTGTCAAACCCATCTGGGACATAATTTGCTCAGGTGGAAATCCTTTTTGATACCATTTAAGGACGGTTTGTTGAAAATTTTCTAAAAAATCTAATTTGCGTTGCAGGTGAACTTTAGGGTTTTTCATTTTGGGATTATGCGCACAAAATAGATATTGAAAATCTAAGGCTAAGACCCTTTTTAAGGACGCAATTTGCTGCGCCATACTTTCATTATCCATACAAAATTTAATGTAATCGTAGATGTACAAATCTGCCGAAAATAGCCAGCCTTCATTGGGTTCATAGAGTGCGACCATATCGCGAGCATGACCAGGGATAGGAATTAGTTGAAAAGTATATTTATTGGTAGTAACTTGATTATCAATAGGTTGAATGTTTTTATTAGGCGCCGTTTTTCCCCATAGCATCCATTGACTAAAAGAAATATTTGGTGGGTTTTCCATTATTTTAGTACAAAGAGCCGAGGCATAAGTAGGGACTTGAAAATGCTTTTGTAAATCGACCAAATTGCCATTATGGTCTTCATGGTGGTGGGTAATAAATATTTGCTCAACGGGTAATTTTGTCAAGTGAGACAGTATCATTTTTCGAGCATTGCTATGTCCTGTGTCAATCAATAAACCATCAACAAAATAGACATAAACATACATTCTAGGTTTGCCGTAAAGCGCAGAACCAAATTGGAATCCTTGGATGGGTGGGTGATGGAAGAGATTGGTTATTTGCATTGAATTGAGGAGAAGAGTAGATGTTTTCTGGTGGAATCAAATCATAAATTTTACATCATAAATTAGGGGTGTTAAGAGAAATAATTTAACATCTTTTTTCGATAAATTTTTAAGATTTGCACGGTGCAATTTCCCCCGCTCTGGGATAGCTTTTGTTGGGGACAAAAACGCAAAGCAAAAAGGGTTAGGGGCTGGAATTTTACTAAATTTGACCTATTCAACCCCCCAGCCCATTTTGCTCTACCTTTTTGCTCCCAGCAAAAGCACTCTCAGAGCAGGAGAAATATCGTACAAAAAATCAAAATATGTGTAAAAATTCAGCTTTCTAAATTTCTCTTAACACCCTTAATCATAAATCATAAATCCATCATGTTTTGTTTATATGGATTTATGATTTGTGAACTGTGATTTATGATTTTTCTATCAGACTATACCCGCTCAATCACAATCGAACTAGCCCCACCACCACCATTACAAATCGCCGCACAACCAATCGTCGCATCCTTCGCCTGCAAAACATTCGTCAAAGTCGCCACAATTCGAGCGCCTGAAGCACCGAGTGGATGTCCTAAAGAAACCGCACCACCATGTACATTGACTTTATCAATCGGCACATCCAATACTTTATTAAAAGCCAAAGGCACAACAGAAAAAGCTTCATTGACTTCAAAGTAATCAACGTCTGCCATAGCCATTTTTGCTTTTTTCAAAGCTTTTGGTGCAGCCTTAGTCGGCGCAGTGGTAAACCATGCAGGTGCTTGTGCTGCATCGGCAAAAGCTAGAATCTTTGCGATGGGCTTTAAA
>CALJVJ010000125.1 GCA_937974625.1 uncultured Saprospiraceae bacterium | reverse complement strand
TCTAAATATTTGATAGTCAATTGTAGTGCGTATTCGGAAGCGGAATATCCACCAACTGCTAAAGATAACCGTTCTGATACAAAGTGTTCCATGACATAGAAAAATCCTCGATTTTCGTCACCTAAAAGATTTTCAACGGGTACTTTTACATTATCAAAAGCAATTTCTCCTGTGTCCGATGCTCGCCAGCCCAATTTATCTAATTTGGTTGCACTTAACCCTGCTGAATCCCTATCCATGATTAACAAGCTAATCCCCTTTGCCCCTCTTGCATTTGGGTCTGTTTTACAAACAACTATCAAAAAGTCACTCAATACGCCATTGGTAATAAAAGTCTTGGAGCCATTGACAATATAATGGTCACCTTCTCTAACCGCAGTTGTCCGAATTGCTTGTACATCGGAACCTCCAAAAGGTTCAGTGATAGCTAGACAACCTACTTTTTCTCCCTTGATACCAGGCACTAAATATTTTTGTTTTTGCGCTTCTGTACCTTCTGCATTCAGGTGGGTCAATGCTAAAAGTGGATGAGCACCGATTGACGCACCAAAACCGCCTGAGTTCATTCGACCGATTTCCTCATCAAATATGACATTATACATCATATCTCCATCCATTCCTCCATATGCCTCTGGAAGGGTCATGCCGAAAAAGCCCATTTCTCCAAACTTGCGATAAATCTCTCTTGGTAACTCTCCGTCTTTTTCCCATTGATTAATATTTGGTCGAACCTCTTTTTCTAAAAAGTCTCTGAAGGTCTGTCTAAATAAATTATGTTCTTCTGTAAAATATTGAATAAGTCCGCCTCCTGCGCCTTTACCATTTTTATTGGTTTGGGGTGCTTTGTCATAATTCACATCATTAATCATCATTTTGGAGATGATTTCTCGCATAATTTCGGAGGAACCTCCACCAATTGTTCCAACTCTTACATCTCTATACATTCTTGCTTGGGGATAATCTTCTATGAACCCATACCCGCCATACATTTGTAGGCATTGGGTGGCTACTTTTTCTTGTAATTCTGTTGAAATTAACTTAGCCATAGAGCATAATTTTACATTATAAACTCCATTGCCGTATAAGTTTGCACAGTAATATCCGAAGGCTTTTAAGGACTCCACTTCTGCCGCTAATTGCGCCATTCTATGTCTCAAAACTTGGAATTGGTTGATTGGTTTTCCGAAAGCATGACGCTCAGACATATATTGCAATGCTTTTTCAATCGCTACCTCCATAGATACCACGGAGCTAGGGACAAAACAAGTTCGCTCTAGTTGTAGGCCATTCATAAGGTATTGAAATCCTCTACCTTCAAGACCGACTAAATTTTCAACTGGCACTTTTACGTTATCAAAACTAATTTCAGCGGTGTCTGATGAATGCCAGCCTAATTTGTTCAATTTTCTGGTAGAAACACCTTCCATTGATTGTTCAATAATCAATAAACTTACCCCTTTTGCCCCTGCATTTGGGTCTGTTTTAACTACTGTGACAATGAAATCACCATAGATACCATTCGTGATAAAAGTCTTAGAACCATTCACTAAATAATGGTCTCCTTGCCTGATTGCCTTGGTTTGAATATTTTGAGCATCTGACCCTGCACCTGGTTCGGTTATACCAATACTACATAATTTTTCACCAGAAATAATGCCTGGCAAATATTTGTTTTTTAAAAAATCAGACCCATATTTCATCACATAAGGACCTGCCATGTATTGCGTCACTTGTTGGATGATAGTAAAACCTCCAGAATTTACTCTACCCAACTCTTCATTAAAAACAACATCATAGAAATAGTCCAAATCCATTCCGCCATATTCTTCTGGAAAAGAAAGTCCTAAAAAGCCCATATCTCCCATCTTTTTCCACAAGTCTTTGGGAACTCGCTGGTCTTTCTCCCATTGGTCAATATTGGGTTGTACCTCTTTGTCAATAAATGCTCTAAGGCTTTGGCGGAATAATTCATGTTCTTCTGTGAAGTAGTAAGATTTCATATCTTATTATTTATGCGAAGGGTTTAGGGCAGAGCGCTTAGGGAAATAGCACCTTTTGACTAAAGTCTTCGCAAGTAGTTAATGATATATCAGTTTTCTTCCTAAATTTTCGATTTTAATCTCAAATTTAGGAGGTTGAGTAAGTTTAAAAAAAAGGTTATGCTTCTTTTGCCTTAGCTTTCTAATATAAATTTGCTATACATTTAGCTGGCGCATTCTTGCTCGAACAAATTTATTAAAGCATGCTCAAACAACGGAACGCTATGAACTTACCAATTTTGCTTTCGCTAAATTTTCTATAATGGCTTTAATCATGCTTGGTGTATGAATATCAGGCAAATCATGACCCATCCCCTCAATAAAAAGCGTTCTAGCATTCGGAATCATTTTCGCATATTTTTCCGCATGTTCAAATTTTATCAAAGGGTCCGTTGTCCCGTGAATCACTAGGGTAGGGACGTCAATTTGTCCCAATTCTTCATACCTCGACCCCGATTTAGTAATCGCCAAAGAATGTTGGTCGGTCGCTTTAATATTATAACCTCTACGCTTATTTAATTCGTAATATCCTCTTTGCAAAACTAACTTTCTATCCAATTCATAAGCCCCTTTTCCATCTTGTAATTGCCGAATCGCTAAATTCAGTTTTAATTTAGTCATTTCTTTTTTTGACCCAATTGGATATTTTAAACTGACAGCTATTAGATTTTTATAAAAATGCTTTGGGACATTTGTCAAAGCAGGATCGTAGAAAAAGCCCGTTGACATAATGGAGGTTAAAGATAAAACTCTTGTAGCATGACTAATCGCTAATCGTTGTCCTATCATTCCGCCCATGGACATACCTATAATGTGTGCTTTTTCAATATTTTCTTTATCTAAAATAGCGATAACATCTTTCGCCATATCTTCTAAGGTAAAAGGATTTTTTTTGTCAAAATTTGGCATCCAATCTGAATTTCCAACTCCTCGGTTGTCAAACCGAATGACTCGATATCCTTCATCGACTAAAGGTTGATAAAAGTAAGCTGGCCAATCCAATAATATTTGGGTGTGTCCACATATTAAGACAATTGTTTCTTTTGTAGTTGTTTGGTTGTCAATGACTTCGTAAAAAATCTCTACTTTACCATTTTTTGTTGTTCCTGTTCTTCCTGTAATGAATTCAGGTACGCCTTCTGATTTTATTTGATGTATCATTTCTTCTACATTGCTAGGCAAGGGTGGGGCAGAATTGATAAATAAATAAGCTCCGATAAGGACGATGACTAAGACTGTAATGAGTATATAAAGGATGGTCATACTAAACGGTAACATAGCTTTTTTAGCTGTGACAAAGTATTACAGCTTTTTTAGCTAGGAATGATTGAATATATAAGGAAGGAAAATTAAATAAGTTAGAACAAGTAGCTTGGCTCATGTTATTTATTTTTCATTTCTAAAATACGAAAATACCACAACTTCTAGAGCTGTAAAAATAATATTAGTTTAATCTTCCTTTTTATTTTTGTGCGACAACTTATAATCCCATGTTGCTTAGCTTTGCAATCCCAATAGCTTGTTCCCCTCCTCCAGTATATAATAAATAGAGTTGACCATTCTCCTCAAAAATAGCAGGGTCTCGTAATTGATTTACTTTGATGCCCATTTCTCCTCTACTAGATGGAATTAATGGTTCCTTAGCTCCTTCCCCAGTCAAAGTATCTGCATACGTTAAGCGAATAAAAGCTCCTTTATGGTGGGCAAAATAGAGATAATAATTCCCTAATTTATTATTTACCCAATTAGGGACTTTTGTTAATGATGGCCCATTAATATTGGTGTAGCCATATGCCGTGGCTTCTTCTACCAATTTAGGATGCATTGTTGGATAAATAATCGGTCGATTGGTTAATCTTGTTGCTGAAAAATTGATATTGGTTTCATCATTAGGAGCTACTTGAGGTTGAATCGACCCAAGAAAATACCGATAACCTAAGAACAACAGGATTGCTAAAGCTAGCAGTGTAATAAAGAGGAATTTCAGAACTTTCATTTTGATGGGAGTGAGAACTTGGTTTTAGCAGCGGGGTAAAATCAAATTGTTAAATCTATTTTTCAAAGTTCCTGTGTGAATTATTGACTTAAAGAAATAGCCATTTTTTTATGATAAATGTATTGGTTTTTATTGGTAATTTGTATTCTGTATGTAAAAAAAAGGTATTATTTAGAATGTTTTACATTTTTTTTTAAATCCTATTAAAAAAATAAGACAGAATTGGTTAGTTTAATGCTTAGCAATAAAATACTCAAATTACCTATTATTTAGCTTACTATGAATAAGACTAAGCAAAAAATTATTTTAGCAGCCATTAAGGAGTTTAATGAACACGGAGTATCTAATGTTCGGAACCAGGATATAGCCAAAGCTTCGGATATTAGTCTCAGTAATTTTAATTATCACTTTAAAACCAAGCAAGATTTAGTCAATGCAGTGTGTGAATATATGACCATTGTTTTAGAAGAAAAGGTCTATGGAAATAAAGTGATGATAAGTTCTGGAGGTGACCCTTTATCTATTACGCAATCTTATTTTGAATTTGAGGAAGAGTTTAAATTTTTCTACCTCGATACCTATAATATATTAAAGTCATTTCCTGATGTAAAAGAAATGTTTCAGATTCGCTTAAATGAAGCTATTCATATTATTAAAAACCTTAATTATTTGTCGGTGGGTAAAGGGGCTATGAAACCTGAACCAGAAGATATGCCTGGTTTATACAACCAATTAGCCGAGCAACTATGGATTAATATTCATTTTTGGTTTGCCCAAATGAATATTCGTGGAAAATCAGAAGACATAGTATTGAAAGGGCTGGAAGCCAATTTTATCATTTTATACCCTTATTTAACCGAAAAAGGGCGGAAAGGACATCGGGATTACATTGCTGCTTTTAAGGAAGCGAAAAAAGTTAAGTAGTATTTATTTTTATCGCGTTCCTATGCTTTTTTAACTTCTATTTTTGAAAAAATTAAAACCAATACTAAAACCAATATTATTTTGTTTGAAAAAATCATCTATTTTAGTATATCGATAATTTGCTTTAATTTCAACTGCTACATTTGACCTGATAAAGTAATCTACTCCAACTCCTGCTAATGCTATCGGGTCACTCCGTGTTTGATTCCCATTTGGAATAATATCGCCATTTAAATAATTAAAAGAAATACCTCCGCCTATTTCTCCAAAAGGCACAAATTTTTTGCCTTCAGGATTTAGGTAATATCGTAAAAAAGGAGTAGCTTCTATCCCAAATCTATTGAAACCTCCAGCGCTGAAATTTGACACATTAACTAAAGCTCCAAAAAGTAATCTATCAGAAACAAATTTTCCAAATTGAGGGGCTAAGTTGATAGAAGTAATCGTCGCATTATTTCTTCTATTTAACAGTATAGATCCAGAAGTAACCCCCATAAACCCATTTCCTTTACGAATAATTGCGTTTCCATCTTCTGGTAATTCCTCTGGCATTCGGTCAAAAAAGAATTTTAGACCAGTACCTAATAAAAATTGCGCATTGCTACTCGTAACAAACTCATTTGATTCGGTAAAACCAACTGTTATGGAGCTTTCTAATGCAATATTTTTGGTGAGAAATATATCCCAACCTAATCCCCCAGCGGCAGAAAATTGATTGAATGCACTTTCATTTAAATAGTCTAAATCTGCTTTTAAAAACCACGCACTATTGGAATCATTGCTCAAATAAAACCTTCCGTTTAAATTGATACCAAAATTTGCACCTGTTCCAGCTAAAGTTCCTATCGTAAGCCCTCCTCCTGCTGCAAATCTATCCGAAATGAAATAGGTGATTTTTGGTGTTGCCACAAATACTGTTTCTGAAAGGGAACTGCTTCCACCGATTCCATCTGATTTGGTGTTGATAAGTTGTAAACTAGCTCCTCCTTCAATGATTAGATTTCTTTTGGCGATTTGTGCAAAAGTGATAGTAGCAACTAAAGAAAATAAAAATAACAGGCCGGATTTTTTTTGCATGATTCATTTTGTTTTTTAACGATGGTATTAATACTCTTAAAAGATGGAAAATTGTATGTATTTGCTTGGTTTTAACTTTTGTTTTTTAGGTGTTTTCGATGACTCAAATCACAAATTTTACATCATAAATCATAAATCCACTAAGATTTTTTTAGATAGATGTATGATTTATGATGTATGAACTATGATATATGATTTTTGCTGCAGCAATAGACCTAATAACCAGTATTTAATGGCGGAGGCCCTTCAGGTATCATAGCTTTGTACTCATAATCCCCCAAGCGCTCCTTAAATTCTTTTTTCACCTCTTTTACCAACTCTGGTTTTTCAAATAAATCAACCATCGTCATTGACAATGCTTTGGCTGCGTAAGCCATTCCTTTGTGACCGATAGACATGCCACCACAAGCGACCACTGCCCAACTGTGCCAAGGTGTACCATCAGGTGCTGTAGTTGCGCTTAATCGAATAGTCGGCGCTACAAAACTTACGTCTCCAACATCAGTAGAACCACCCATTGGATGCTCTTGCGTATCTTCTAATGGTTCAATTTTAGAAGTGATGCCAATTTCTGGTTTACCTACAGCTTTCTGAATTTTTTTACCAAAATCTTGTTCTGCTTCGGTATAATCAATTTTACCTAAATATTCTAAATTACTATGCAAAGCAGCTCCTCCAGTTCGATTAACTAGTACCTCATGGATACCAGAGATTAAACTGACTTTATGTTCAGTATTGGTAATTATTGCAGCTCCTTCTGCCATCTTTTGTACTTGGTCATAAACGACTTGCATCCCTGTTCGCTTCGTATCTCGAACTCTTACCCAAATCCTAGAATAATCAGGGACTACATTCACCACTTTTCCTGCATCTTGAATATGGTAATGAATTCTTACCGTTGGTTTGATGTGTTCTCGATACATGTTAATGCCGTGTGTGTATGCTTCTATGGCATCTCCTGCACTTCGACCATTCCAAGGGTCACCAGAAGCATGTGCTGCTTGCCCAGTGAATTCTACCATGAAATCTACTAAAGCTAAAGAACTTTGAACATTTGCTTTTGTCTCTGCTGATGGGTGCCAATCCATCACTACATCTACATCATCAAATAATCCCGCTCGAATCATCCACAATTTTCCGAAGAATTTCTCTTCCGCTGGTGTCCCATAAAAACGAATAGTCCCTTTTAATTTCCCAGCAGCGATAAGCTCCTTAATAGCTACTGCAGCACCTAATGATGCAACACCAAAAAGATTGTGCCCGCAACCATGACCTGGCGCGCCCTCGTGAACAGGGTCTTTGGTAGGCACCGTTTTCTGAGACAAACCAGGCAATGCATCGAATTCTCCTAAAATGCCAATAATCGGTTTTCCAGAACCATATTCAGCGACCAATGCTGTTGGGATTTCACCGACCCCTGTGGTTACTTTAAAACCATTATTTCTAGCATATTCTGCTAAAGCTGCTGAGGATTGTTTTTCTTGAAAAGCGATTTCTTCATACGACCAAATTTTATCGCTTAAATCGGTCAAGTTTTTATAGTTCGCTTCTACATTTTGAATGACCGATTTTTTGTTTTTATTGATATTGGGTTTGGATTGTGCAAAGACTAGTACGACTAGACTCCATGCAAAGAATGTCAGAATAAATTTTTTCATGTAATTATTTTTTCTGAAGTTGTTTAAGGTTTTATTGTAAAATTGATTGTAAGTGCTTGAGTTTCAAGACAAAGCTCCTTTATTTTTTCGTAGCCATAACTAAGAGAAATATAAATAGCTGAAGTATTGAGGCTCAATGACTTGCAAGCAAATCATTAGAATAACCTTAAACAACTTCTGTATTTGGAAAGCTCTAAAGGTAAACAAAAATGATAATTTTTAATCATTTGATTTAAGTAATTTTCTTTTGTTCGTAGCTACTTCATAAACTAATTTTTTCCTTATCTTCGCCACATGAGTATAATTAGAGTCGGTATAGTTGAAGACCAACCTATGGTTATGGAAAATTTGACTGCTTTTTTTGAGCAGCTACCTATCTTTGAGTTGGTATTTTCGGCTACTTCAGTAGAAACTTTTATGGAAGAAGCCTTTGCTCATCTTCCTATTGATGTCTTGTTGCTAGATATCGGTTTGCCTGGTATGACGGGGATTCAGGGCCTTCCGCTAATTAGGGCGGTGGATAAAAATATGGATGTAGTTATGCTGAGTGCTTACGAAGATTCAGAAAGAGTTTTTAGTGCGTTAAAAGCTGGCGCAGTTGGCTATATTTCCAAAAAAAGTTCTTTGATGCAAATTAAAGAAGCTATCGAAATTATTCATCGAGGAGGCTCCTATATGTCCCCAAGTATTGCTCGAAAGGTCATTGGCTTTTTTACACCTACTAAGAAAAAGACCGATAATAAAGAGATTTTAACGAGTCGTCAGCATCAAATTGTGGAAGGCCTAGCAGATGGTCTAAGTTATAAAATGATTGCAAGCGAATATAATATTTCAATAGAAACCGTACGAGATCATATTAAGAAAATTTATAAAAAGTTAGGGGTCAATAGTAAAGCGGAAGTGATTAGTAAAAAATTAAAGGGAGAGATTTAGGGAATGATGAATGATGAATGATGAATGATGAATTTTAAAATAGTGTTGAAAATAATAAAAAATGCTAGAACCAAAGATTATACAACTCTCCCAAATTAAAAACGCCCTCAAAAACATTGACCTTTTTAAAGATATTGAAGAAGGATTTGTGGCTTACTCAAAGGGAGAAGCCGTTATTCCTCCTGTTGGAGAAATGATTTTTGACGACCCACCTGGTGACCTACATATTAAATATGGATATTTAAAATCTGGACAATTTTATGTGGTGAAATTAGCATCTGGCTTTTATCAAAATCCACAATTGGGATTGTCCTCAAGCCAAGGAATGATGCTTTTGTTTGACCAAAAAACGGGCGTGGTTAAAGGCGTTTTATTAGACCATGGGTATTTGACGGATATTCGGACTGCGGTGGCTGGAGCGATTGCGGCTAAATATATGGCTCCCAAAGAGGTGGCTTGTATTGGTATCGTTGGAACGGGGATTCAAGGTAAATTTCAATTAGAATATTTGAGTTCAGTTACTGCTTGTCGGAAAGTGATAGTATATGCTCGGACTACAGAAAAAGGGGAGGCGTATAAAAATCATTTTAAGGATACGGAATGGCAAATTGAAGTGACGGATAATTTGGAATACTTAGCTAAAAATAGCCGATTGATTGTAACGACCACCCCTGCTAAAGCTCCTTTGTTGGAAGCAGAATGGATTCAAGCAGGGACGCATATTACCGCTATGGGTGCAGATACAGCAGAGAAAATTGAGTTGGCGACCCAAATTTTAAGTAAAGCGGACATCGTTGTGGTGGATAGTATCAGTCAAAGTGAAACTAGAGGAGAGGTTTATCAAGCTGTTCGGTCTGGAGCGATTCGAAGAACAAAAGCTATTGAATTGGGAAAGGTGATTGCAGACCCTGAATTGGGTAGAACCTCCCCAACCCAAATTACCATTGCAGATTTGACGGGAGTGGCAGTACAGGATTTAATGATTGCTAAAGCAGTTTACGAAGGTGTTTAGCTTAACCTTGATACTTTTGCTATTTTATACATTTGCCTTAATAAAAATTACTAAAAAATCAAATTGTTTTTTTATTTTAAAAAAGATATATTGGATTAAATTTGTTATTTAAAACCTATGTTCTCTGTATGTTTTCCTAACAAACTATTAGATTTTATTAAAAATAGGCGATTAACATTGCCAGTTCATCGAGAAAGAATTTGAATACAGCTCAACCAAATATTAAACCTTTACTTAAAAAGGCGGTCGCTCTTGACCGGATGGGAGATGTATATACTGCTGTAAAAATTTATAAAAAACTTATTAAAATCGCTCCGAATTGGTATCCCCCTTATTTGTATTTGAGTTCCATTTATAAATATCATAATGATTGGAAAGCAGCGTTTCACTATGGGCAGAGAGCTATAGAAAATGGGGCAGACAAAGCAGATATGTGGAGAAATTATGCGATTGCTGCTACTGCCTTGAAAAAATGGGGAATTGCTCGAAATGCATGGAACAAAGTTGGCTTTCAACTGAAAGAAGTAAAAAAAGCCCCTGATTTTGAAATGGGTATTATCCCCGTACGATTGCGTTATGATAATTTCCATGAAATTGTTTGGGCGAAACAAATCGACCCTGCAAGAGCGATTATCGAAAGTATCCCTGACCCAATTTCAGATAGAAATTATGGGGATTTAATTTTAATTGATTTTAAAGTAACAGGATATCGAATCATCCAAGGGAAAAAAGTCCCTGTTTACGATGAATTAGAATTAATAAAAAGGTCTTACCATCGTACCTTCCTCGTTTTTTTATACGATGCTCAAAAGAATGAAGCCAACCTGCTAGATAAATTATGTTGGAATAAGGACCTCGGCTTTGATAATTGGAGTCACCTCACCGAACTGCAACTCAATAAAAAATTAGCGTGCCTACCAGAATATTATAACGAAGATTTAGAAATGGATGTAGAAGGAGAGGATATGCGTATTGCTATTGCTGCTGAAGATATTGCTGAAGTGGAAGAAGTGATGCAAGCTTGGGCAGCTATCTCTTTAAAAGAATATGAAATTTTGGGTTTGTAAGTTGCCAGACAAAATTAAATTAGCAGTTTCTAACAGATAGTCATAGAGTTAAAAACACATAGTGCACATAGTTTTGCATTAATAGAATGCTCTAGTAAAACTATGTTTTCTATTTAAAAATACTATTGTGACTATGTGATAAAAATGTTGATTATTTATTTTCATTTCATTATTTTATTCAACTGATTTTCAATAATTATAAACTTTTCTTTTTATTTTTCAAAGGGCCTACAATTCAGTTGCCTTTTTTTATGTTACTTGCTAAAATGCTGATTTATAGCAGGTTACGTGATTTTTATACCTGATTCTTACCTTGAAATTTTCTATCTTCCATAAGTGTTTTTCATAATAACATTTTCTTAACGACTAGTCGGGTAGGGGGAGTATTCCTATTTCGTAATCATAAAGGTGAACAAACTTTTTTACAAGATTGGTAAATTCTTCAAAAGTGAAAATTATAAAGAGCTAAATATAAAGCCGGTTATTATTTAGTTCGCCAACAAATTCTTAAAAAAAGTTAAGCCTGAGAAAAAGCAGTTAAAGACTGTTAATTTTTGATAGGGCATTGAACAATGAATACCATTTTTAATCACCGATTCGTTAGGAGTTCTAGATTTAAATACAAACAATGCAGTATTGAGTTAACAACGAAAAAGCTAATTGTAAGATTTATTTTTTCGTTGAAAAATGAACTCCTCAAAAAAAAATCTATTATGAAAAAAGTAATTTTTGTTTTTGCCTTAGCGGCAACTTTCGCAACCGTAGCACAAGCACAATTTAAAGCAGGAATCAAAGGTGGGGTAACCACTTATAATATGAAATTAGGTGACTTTTTAGTGACCAACGGCGATGCTGCCGAAGACTTTGGTTTAGCTGTTAAAGATGCTAAATTTGGTTATCAATTTGGTCTTTGGGCTAGATTAGGTAAAGGATTACACTTACAACCTGAGATTCTTTTCAGTACCAATAAGGTGGAATATGCCATTACTGATGGTGGCGATACTTTTATCGGAGAAGAAACTTATGCAAATATCGATGTGCCAATTATGGCAGGTATTAAACTAGGCCCACTTCGAGCACAAGCTGGTCCTGTAGCTAGATTTTTTATTGGCTCTGATGATAAATTAGCCAATATTATTGATGATTATGAATCTGACCATGACCGATTGAAAATTGGTTACCAAGCGGGTGTTGGTTTAGACCTGTGGAGAGTGCAACTAGATTTAAGATATGAAGGAAGCCTTAAACATTTTGGCGATGCTATTTCTGTAGCTGGTCAAGATATTGGATTAGACGGTAAAGCAGGTAGAGTAATGGCAACGATTGGGGTCTCTTTCTAGATAATTATATTCTAGTAATTGGATGTTTTTAATACCGAAGGTTATATAGTAGTACCCCTCAATAGACTACAAGAAACGCTTTTCGACATTTGTTGGAAAGCGTTTTTATTTTTGCTAGTCACTTCTTAACTTTTTAGGAATTTTTTGTAAGTAGTCCCTTCTAATGTATTGATTTGCATAAGATAAATTCCAGCTTGTAATTGGGAGACAATGATTTCTTGATTATCTGTTTCTAAACCATCTAGATTTAGGAGTAGTTTTCCTGAATTATCATATACTTGAATACTTTGAAAGGCTAATTTTTTGGATTGGATAAATATCCTTTGAGTAGCAGGATTGGGGAATAAGGTGATAAATTGGGCTAAGGATAACTCTTGAGTGTTGGTTGTAATCCCATTAATTCTTTCTTGTAATTCAGCTTTTGTCCAATCAATATATTCAGGATCATTTAGATTGAGGTAGAAGGTGCCACAACCGTCCAAATAGAAAGTATCATTTTTTGTTTCTTCAATGAAACCATCATACAATGAAAGTAAAAAGGTATCTCCAACCGCCAGATTTCTAATTAAAGCACCACAATTGAGCCCATTTTGTCCATAGACGAGAATGGTTTGCCCAAGACTAAGACTGACCTTCATTTCTGATAAAGTATCTAATAAAGTAAAATGACCTGTTTCTGCGGGTAGGTTATCATTTTTGACAGCGTAAGAAAAAGAATCTAAAACAGCAATACAATTTTTGCCATAATCTTTTACATAAGTGTTGTCGAAAAACTCAAGAAAAGTCCCACAACTACAAGCATTGCCAATATTCAAACTGCTAAAAGAGAGGAAAAGGAATAATAAAACTGATTTCATGGGAAATGGGGTTTAGGTCTTTAAAATCGCTAGTTTTTATAATAACGCTTTTATTCTAATGCCGTTTTTCTTTTCATAATGGCAGGTACGCTAGTTGTGATTTTTCCAGAAGGCAAGACAATATAAAGCTGTCCATTTTTCATAAAATATTCAGGGATGCCTAATCGCTTATTTTCTTGCTTTGCTTTGGATACTGCTTCGTTAGCAATCCTTAGTATTTCTCTTGCTTTGATGTATTGTTGTTCGTTATTTAACTTTTTTACTCTTCTCATATATTATTCTTTTTAAAAATAGAAAAAAGGAAGTCATTTTCTACACTATATCTTTTTAAATTTCCCGTAGCAACGATTTGAAACCTTTCTTCGCCGTTGTAAAAAAGATTCCATTTGTTAGCTAATTTAGTGAAATTTTGCCATAAATCCTTTTTACTTCTGCCAAATCTTTCGATAATATTTGATAGTGGCATATCAGCCCTTTGCTCATTTCTTATTTGGCCTTTTATCGAATTAAAGTAGAAAACCCTTCCAATCGGACAATTTCACCTCTTGGCGTCCTGTAACTCAATACATAAACATATACACCTGCAGGACTATCGCGACCAACATTATTTTTTCGCCCATTCCAACCTTCTGTATAATCATTGGTTTCAAACACGAGTTCTCCCCAACGATTCCAGATAGTGAAAACAAAATCGGTAGCCCCTAATAATACCCCATTTCCAATAAAAATATCATTGATTCCATCCCTCGTTGGCGTAAAAGCATTGGGCATAAACCATTCTACAAACGGAATGATGTCAATGAACTGAATGGCCGTATCTCTACACCCATTAGAAGCGGTGACTACCTGCACTATCTGTTGCATGCCTGTATCCCTAAATGTGAATGCAGGACTTGATTCGGTTGAACTCCCTTGGGTATCAAACTGATACCGCCAAGAAGTCGTATTTATCGAACCATCTGTAACATTCACTGTTGGATTAACGGTCGATAACTCTGTTGGATTCAAAGAAAAACCTGCTGTTGGCGATGCTAAAATGGTAATTAAATCTTCATAATCCTCTGCTACTTCACATCCAGTTGGTGTTTCTATGGATAGCGAAACGGAATAAATGCCAGGTTCTTCATAGACATGAATTGGACTGATTTGATTGGAAGTATTACCATCTCCAAAATCCCAAATTACATTATAACTATTATCTATTGGAGTAGAATTATTGGTAAACTGAATGGGGGTTGGTGTACAACCTCCATTGGTGTTTTGAGCTATAGAAATAAATTGAGGTACAGGAGAATATTCCACATTGGCAGTCTCCGAATCTTCACAACCGTTAACATCCCTCACTGTCAAGAAAATATCATAGTTCCCTGAATTTGGATATTGATAAACTGGATTTTGGTCACTTGAAGAACCTCCATCCCCAAAATCCCATTCCCAAGCAGTGATAGCTTGCCCGTCTGTATATGAAGAATCCATGAAAGTAATAGGACCAATTGCACAACTATCAAAAGATTGATTAAAATCTGCGGTCAGTTCAGGTAGTATTTTGACAAATATATTAGCGGAATCAATGCATAGTTGACTATTAGGATTTAAAAATAATTTGCCTTCATAATCTCCTTGACTTGGGAATATTACTTCTGCGTCCCAATCATCTGATAAGATAGTGGCACCATCAAATTCCCATCGTATTTCATCTATAAAGGACCTTTCAAAACTTTCATTGATGAATTCGACTCGGTCTTGTCCACAAAAGGTGAAGTTAAAATTTCTTGAAATAATTTCTCCCGTCGGTCCAGTATTGTTGGTGATATTATCACTTTGTATCTGGGCTGTTACATTGGTGACACAAGCGGCTACATTGAATTGGAAATCTCTTTGAATCGTTCCCAATAATTGACCATTTCTATATTCTTCTACACAAACGCCAACTACAAATTGTCCTTGAATGTTTGGAATACCTGTGATTAACCCTGTTTCTGAGTCTATAGAAACGATGGGGTCACCCGCCATTGGTGCTTCAGCAGAATAGGTAGGTCCGATAAAGTCTACAGGTTGATTATAATTTGGACAAGCAGGAGTAGGTTTAGAACCGTCACAATCATCACTATTTCCCATTGGGTCAGTAATTGGGTCACCTGCGGTACCTGCACCTAATAAAGGCGTGCAAAAAGAATAAACCAAAGAATCACCATCAGGGTCTATTGCAGAATGGTCAAAATTGATAGGTTCGTTATTACAAATAATAGTAGGTGGAAAACTTTTGAATTCAGGACTATTATTACAACTTGCTTGAGATTCAGGAGTAATTTTAACGACAAAAGAAGACCCAGAGGTACTTGGATTTTCTATATTAAGAATCGTTTCATTTCTACAGCACCGCTGAAAAACAATCACATAACTTTTATCAGTCATTGGGGTGAATACATCTCTTAGTCCATCTATCTCAAAGGTATAAATAGCCTCTTCAACACAAGCTTCTACTGGTGCTACTAAGCATTCTAATGGTGGTGGGTCAACTTCTCTGATTTCCACACTCGAAGGACTTCTAATAGTTTCTCCGTCACTTTGAGATAACTCTTCACAATTTCCATCAGAATCACATACAAAGTAAGTCATGATGTTAATGTTGTCAAAATTTTGATTGCCCGGTGCACAGTCTCGATAAAGATGATATTCTATTAAATAGCGACCATTGCCCAAACATTCATAAGTGACCTCTCCGCCAATGATATGACTTGCCAGTGCTTCATAGTTCAAGCTTAATAAAATAATAAAACAAAAGTATCTTAATCGCATGCAGAATTTTTGTACTTTTTGATGGAATGGACGGCAAATATTTTTTCTCTAAAACAAGCTTAAAAGTAAGCCTTTTTAAGAAATTATGCTTTTTTAAATATAAAACGATTTTAGTAGGGTTTTACTACTTTTAAACGCTTTTTGCACCAAATTCTGTTAAAATTTCTATTATTTTGTAAAATAGTGTCAGCGATTGTACTAAAATACTTTTAATTGCAGTTAAGGTATGCAAAGAATATTATAGCAAACACTTACCATTTTTTGCCCATTTACCGTAATAACCATCACTTATTTTAAAGGTCTTAAATTTTATATTAAAAACAGCGGATTATTTACCCCTATAATTTTAATTCCTTGTTTTTAAAGTATCAAATTTTATTACCTAACTTTTAGCCCCCAAAAACAAAAAATACCATTTCACAACTTAGGCTTTTCCTAATATTATGAGATATTTGCGTTTTTTTAAACCAAAAATATGTTTCTAAACCAAACACGATAACCTGTTAATAAAAGATTTACATGGATGCAATAACTTTACCTAATACGATTACTTTTGAAAAAGACGACTTTGAAAATATTGCCAAAATTCTACATAATGACGGCATTATTTTATATCCCACAGACACCATTTGGGGCTTAGGATGTGATGCGACCAATCCTGTGGCAGTGGAACGTGTTTTTAATTTAAAACAAAGAGACCGTTCTAAACCATTTGTATTATTAGTGGATAGTATTGAAATGCTAAAACATTATGTGGAAGCTTTACATCCGCGTTTAGAAACCTTAATGCTGCATCATACCCGCCCAATGACCGTGATATACGATAAGGCTAAAAATTTGCCAGAAAATGCAGTCGGTCCAGGTGGAAGTGTAGCGATTAGAGTGGCAATGGACCCATTTTGCAAGCAATTAATTCACGCTGTTGGGAAACCACTAGTGGCGAGTTCTGCCAATATTAGCAATGAACCATTTCCTTCTATTTTTGGGGAAATTAGCTCCGAAGTAATTCAAGGTGTGGACTATGTGGCAAAGCACCGTAGAAATGATAAAACGCCGAAAGAACCTTCTGTGATAGTGAAGTATGACGGGAAAGGTGAATTGGTTTTCTTAAGAGAATAGTTTATTAGTTGTAAGTGGTGAGTTGTAAGTGGTAAATAGATATATGTACTTACAACTTACCATTTACCATTTATATTATTCCTAATTTTCTCTTTTTTGTCATAATTGAACTGCTTAACATTTTCATTACTTCTATTGTATTTGGATATATTGATTCAAATTCTTCTTTACTCAAATAATCATTTTCGAAAAGTAATTCTAACCAAAATTGAGTTTCACTAGTTTCCTTTTGTGCAACACTTAACTTGTGAATGAAATCTTTATCACTTTCTGCATTTTCTGATTCTCGCACCATAGCCCTAGGATTTGTACCTGCTCTAAGTAGTTGTTTACTAAGAATATATTCTTTCTGTTTTTCAACTAAATGCTTATAAAGTTTTACAATCCGATTGGCTAAAAGAAAAGATTTTTCCCTTAAGGGACCTCCTTTTTTAGAAAATTTGTGTGTTTTCATAATAGTATATTAGGGTAAAAAAATATTAATGGGTTTTGGAAATGGTGAGTAAAAAGTACTTACAACTTACCACTCACCACTCACAACTATTTCTTATGTCCATATTTGGTAGAAAACCGCTCAAACAACTCTTGTTGCTTATTAGGTAAAACGACCATTTTTCCGCTGATGAAAGCGTAGTTTAAAATATTTCCATTATAATCTAAGGCATCTCCTTCTGAGACAAATAAAGTTGCATCTTTTCCTACTTCCAAAGTGCCCACTCTATCATCAATCCCCAATGCTTTTGCTGTATTTGAAGTAATTGTCTTTAAAGCTTCTTCTTTATCCATGCCATATGCCACTGCAGTACCTGCATAAAAAGCTAAGTTTCTAGCTTGTGATTGCATACCTTGATGAGATAGACTCACCATGACCCCTGCTTCGGTTAATAAATGGGGTAATTCATAGGGTAAATCTATTGCCATACTGGAACGGTCAGGTACTCTTTGTGTTTGTGGTAAAATAACAGGAATGTTATTTTCCTTTAGAAAATCAGCCACATATAATGCCGCTTCGTCCGTTAAAACAGTGATTTTTTTAACGCCTTGTTGCTGGGCAAATCTAACGGCTTCTACAATTTCTTTGGCTGCACCAACATGTAGGAATAGCGTTTTTGACCCATCAAATAAACCCATCATTGCTTCCAATTTTAAGTTTTTGACTTTACTAGGCGCATCATGATAAGCTTTAGTTGCAGCAAAGTGGTCTTTTAAACTAGCGATGTTTTTAGTATAATTTTTATTGGGCTCTGTCTTTCTAGTAAACGTCGCAAAATCAAATCTTCGACTTATTCGATTTGGCCAATTTAAATGTAGTCCCATATCTAAAGTATGTGCGGCATCTTCCCAATTCCAACCTTCCATTTCCATTACAGATGATGTACCAGAAACGGTTCCTCCTCTCGGTGTGGTTTCTGCTAATAAAATGCCATTGAATCGCATCGTTGGGATAAATTCAGAATCTGTATTATAAGAAATGACTGCTCTGATATTTGGATTGATTGTTCCATGTTCTCTAGAATCGCTCATTGCTTTTACGGACGAAACTTCTTCTAATCCCATTTGACTATTTGGTAATATAAAGCCTGGGTAAACATGTTTTCCACTGATATCAATTACTTGATAAGCAGTTTCGTCCATATTAGCACTTGCTTGCACCACCGTTAATTTACCCTTATCAAAACCAATTAAACTGTTTTGAATAACCTCTCCGTTTCCTAAATGGGCGGTGCCTCCTTTTAATAATATAGGATTAGATTGCGCTGGTACGGGAATCGGGACTTGCGCATAGCCTTGAATGACAAAGGCAAAGCAAAGACATATGATATAAAATGATTTTTTCATAATTTATTGATGATGAAAAAATAAGTTGGTTAACTTAAATTTTCATGGTTACTTAATTTTCAAGGTACTCTTTTGTACTACTGACAAATAACTATTAACTACTAATTATTCTAATGCTCATGCGCTGTCTCTTCGCCCAACACACTATTACAATGAAATTCCATTTTCATTTTAGAACCACCTTTTTTCATCGGCGCTCCACCTTTCTTAGCTATATTCATTTTTTGAATCAATCTTGCTCTTTCTTTTTGTAAAGTGGCTCTT
>CALJVJ010000124.1 GCA_937974625.1 uncultured Saprospiraceae bacterium | reverse complement strand
ATTCAGCAGATAAAATCTGCCTATGGTTTACTGCTTACTTGCTATATTTTTTCATCATTCGCTCCACCTCTACTCTATTCTTGACACTTAAAACAATCTTTTTTTTTGTGCCTATGGTCAATTCCAAACCGTAGTCTCCTTCCATAATGTAACCAGTTTTGCTACCTGTATAGCGAATACCCCAACCACCAAAATCTTTTATAGGGTTAATTTTCGATAATTCCCAACTTTGAATAGTAGACCAAGGGAAAATTTTAAAATTATTAATCAATGGTCTTTGTTTAAAATGTACCCCTTGTTCGTCAATCCGAATGGTTTGTTTCATAGAAAAAAATAGTCCACCAGTCAATAATAAAACAATCCCAACTATGGTTAATGCAAGCAAGCCATCCTCTTTTTTATAAAAAATTAAAAGGGGCAAAAGGGTCATTAATGTGATTCCCCAAAACAATGCTTGTGACCATTTGAAAGTCTGCTTTTCCTCGTACATATTATTACTATTTATAGCCAACCAACTAAGATTTTCTTTTGTAGAATAAAATAAGTTCAAACATTAATTGGCTGGTGATTTAGTAAGAATTTACTAATTTTTTTTCAAAAAAAACTAATTTTTTAAATCAATAATAGTAAAAATTGGCTGCATTACCCTACTTTGTGGAAAATTTTTAAAGTCCTACCAGCTAAATTGCCAAAAACACAAATTTATAATATCGACTAAGCTAAAGAAATATTTAGTACTGACTTATTCGCAAGGCAATTAGAATAAAAACTAATCATTTGAAAAAAGTAAATACATTGTGTAAAAAGTTATTTTAAGTTTTGTCTCGCTCGCTTCGTCGCCGAGCATAATTATAAAAAATTTAATACACACTGTAGTAAATCTATTTTTTAAAAGTCCCTTAGATAAAGTTAAAATCACCATATATCATTTACCCAGTCGTATTCTAAGACCTTAGCACTGGACAAAGTGTGTTGTGCACAGCGTTAAAATGGAGCATGGTCTAACTTATTTAATTTTCATTTCTAATGAAAATTACTTACATCGTTTCTTAATCTATTTTATGAAGATAGGAATACCTAAAGAAAGTAAAGACAATCGAATAGCTATGGTTCCTGTGACTATGACTAAAATAAAGTCCGAAAAGGTTGAATTTTTAGTAGAAAAGAATGCAGGAGCATCCGCCAGCTTACCAGATGCAGCCTTCTCGGAAGTCGCAACTATAACTGACCGTGCTACGATTTTAAGTAGTTCAGATGTCATCATCACCATCCACCCATTGACAGATACAGAACTGTCAAAAGTAAAGAAGGGTACTTTAATGATTTCCATGTTTGCACCTTATGTTGATGATAGTATCACCGGTAAACTCCAAGCCCACGGACTTCAAGGAGTAAGTATGGATATGATTCCCAGAACTACTTTAGCACAAGCGATGGATATTTTATCCTCTATGGCAGCCATAGCAGGATATAAAGCAGTACTAACAGCCGCTAATCATCTCCCTCGTTATTTTCCGATGATGATTACTGCAGCTGGAAGTATTCGACCAGCAAAAGTATTGATTTTAGGTGCAGGAGTTGCAGGTCTACAAGCCATAGCAACGGCCCGTCGATTAGGTGCGATGGTGGAAGCTTTTGACGTGCGAAAAGCAGCCAAAGAGGAAGTAGAAAGTTTAGGGGCAAAATTTGTAGAAGTTGAAGGAGCAGCAGATGACAAAGGCGCAGGAGGTTATGCGGTAGAACAAAGCGAAGAATTTATAAAGAAACAGCGAGCTGAAGTTCAAAATAGAGCTTCTAAGGCGGATGTAATCATTACCACAGCACAAGTTAGAGGTCGAAAAGCCCCAATTCTATTGCCTAAAGAAACGGTCGACAAAATGAAAACGGGGTCAGTCGTTGTAGATTTAGCCTCCTCCACAGGTGGTAATTGTGAATTATCCAAAGACAATGAAATTGTTATTCACAAGGGGGTAAAAATCATTGGAAACTCTGCTTTGGCCTCAGATATGCCCCAAGATGCTAGTACCCTTTTCAGTAATAACATTCTAAATTTTCTAAAGTTAATCATCAAAGACGGTGAGTTAGTCTTAGATAAAGAAAATGAGATTATTAAATCAGCCTTAATCACTGGTTAGGCAATGCTCACCGAAGGGTTAAAAAAGTGCATGTTACCAACTAAAAATAACAAACATGGAATCCATATTACAATTTGTAGATAGTAATTTAATCATGATTTATTTGCTAGTATTTACGATAATACTAGGATTTGAAGTTATCTCGAAAGTACCTACAGTTTTGCATACCCCATTAATGTCAGGTGCTAATGCAATTAGTGGAGTCGTTATCATCGGTGCGATTATTTTGATTCGACGAGCTGCCCCTGATGATATTTTGACCTTGACCCTTGGTACTTTGGGCGTTATTTTAGGAATGGTGAATGTCGTAGGTGGTTATGCTGTGACCGACAGAATGCTTGAAATGTTTAAAAAGAAGAAAAAATAGGTTTTAGTTGTGAGTTGTAAATGATGAGTGGTAAATCTGCTAAATATATTTGGATGCCTCTCACCTCATTAACCTTATAACCTTACAAACCTCATTACCTCATTACCTAATAAATCTCAAAAAATGAGCGAACAGAATCAATTATTTTTAAAGCTTTTTGTTTTGTATGTAGTGCTTTTTGGGGTGCTTACTACAGTTTTTGACTATATGATGGGGTTTGATTTTGACTTAAAAAGAAGTGCTCCCTTGTTTATTTTAGTAGCTGCATATTTAAGTTTTCGAAGGTCTAGAAAAATGGAAAATTTATGAAAAATTCATTTTTAAAATCCTTTGTACTATTCACTATTATCTCGCTAGGATTAATGGTAATAATAGAATGGATGATTAATAAAAACATCGAAATAGCGCATGTTATTGGATGGGTTTTCGTCGCTACCTTCATAGGTGCATTAATCGGCATTAGTCGGCAAAAGCATACGCATTAAAAATAAAATTCTATGACAAATCTATGGGAAACGACCTATGTAAATTTTGTCAAGGACTCAAAATAAAACAATATTAAATGATAGGTTCAATTGTAAATCTTGCATATCTATTTGGGGCGACTTCTTTTGTTTGGGGCTTACGCCAAATGAGTACACCAGATACCGCCAAAAAAGGTAATCTGTTGGCTGCATTAGGAATGGGCATTGCCATTATAGCAACGATGCTATTGCCAATGACCGGCGCTGCCAATAATTATGCATGGATTATTGGAGGTATGATTATCGGAGGTATTATTGGTTTTTTTGCGGCAAAACGCGTGCAAATGACTGCTATGCCTCAAATGGTTTCTATTTTTAATGGATTGGGTGGAGCATGTGCCGTAGTTTTAGCAATGACCGAATTAATTCATTATTATGATGGTACTTCTCGAATGGATGGCGGTCAATTATTTATAATCCTCACTACCCTATTAATTGGCGCAATTGCCTTTACAGGAAGTATGCTAGCTTTCGCCAAATTGCAAGGCTTGGTATGGGACAGTCAAGTGACCTTACCCAAACATCACATTGTCAATTATATTTTATTAGCTGCCACCCTTGGTCTGACTGCCTATGTATTTATGGGTGGAATAGGATTAGGGATAACCGCCGCAATCGGCTTAATGGTTCTTTCATTAGTTTATGGCTTTTCTTTTGTTGCGCCTATTGGCGGAGCAGATATGCCCGTTGTGATTTCACTTTTAAATTCCTTTACAGGATTATCTGCCGCTGCCGCTGGATTGATTTACAATAATAATATCATGTTAGTTGGTGGTATTTTAGTAGGTGCAGCAGGGGTTATATTGACAGTATTGATGTGTGAAGCCATGAACCGTTCCTTATTTAATGTCCTGATAGGCGGATTCGGAGGAGGAGCAGCGGCTGCCAAAGGGGTAGATGGCGACCAAGTAGCGAAGACCGTAACCATCAATGATGCAGCCATCCAACTCTATTATTCTCAGTCGGTTATGATAGTCCCGGGATATGGATTAGCAGTAGCACAAGCTCAAAAAGTAGTAAAAGAATTGGATGATTTATTATCTGCCAATGGTGTGGACGTAAAATATGCGATTCACCCTGTAGCAGGTCGGATGCCTGGTCATATGAATGTCCTTTTAGCAGAAGCAGATGTTCCTTATCCTAAATTATTGGATTTAGAAGATGCAAACTCAGCTATTCCTAATACAGATATGGTTGTCATTATTGGAGCAAATGATGTAGTGAACCCTGCCGCATTAGATGATCCCGGTAGTCCAATTTACGGCATGCCTGTCTTAAATGTATGGGAAGCTAAACACGTTATTGTGATGAAACGAAGTATGAGTCCTGGGTATGCAGGTATTCAAAATCAACTATTTTTCCACGAAAAAAATAAGATGTTATTTGGAGATGCAAAGGATAGTTTGCAAAAGTTGGTGAGTGAGATTAAGACGTTGTAATTTTCAATTTTGGCTTTCGCTATAGTAATGATTCAATTTCAGCATATGCCTTCTCAACTTTAGAAAATAATTCATTCAAACCATCAACCAATATATCCAAAACCCAAAAAGGAGCAATTTAAAGCCCTCAGCTCTAAATTGCTCCCCTTTGAAAATTCTAAATTGAAAATTGAAAATTAATACCTTTTCTTCCCACTCTTCCGTCGCTTCAATTTACTTTTTGGTTTAGCCAATTTTCCTGCCATTCCGCTACCACCAGACCCCATCCCCATTCCAGCTAATTGACCTTTACTCATTTTATGCATCATTTTTCGCATTTGGTCAAATTGCTTTAGAAACATATTGATTTCGTGAATTTTCTTACCACAGCCTTTTGCAATACGTTGCTTTCGGCTCATATTCAAGATTTCGGGATTGCCTCTTTCTTGAGCGGTCATAGAAAAAATAATACTTTCTACTTTAGAAAAAGCACTATCATCAATATCCAAATCTCTTACTGCTTTTCCCATCCCAGGAATCATACCTAACAAACTCTTGATATCTCCCATTTTACGAATTTGATTCAATTGACTTAAGAAGTCATTAAAATCAAATTTATTCTTACGAATTTTCTTTTCTAATCTGGCTGCTTCTTTTTCATCAAATTGCTCCTGCGCTTTTTCTACTAAAGAGACAATATCTCCCATACCTAAAATCCGCTGCGCCATTCTTTCAGGATAGAATACATCTAGCGTATCCATTCCCTCTCCCATGCTTACAAACTTGATGGGTTTTCCAACAGTGTATTTAATGGATAAAGCCGCACCACCTCTAGTATCACCATCCAATTTCGTTAATACAACGCCATCATAATTGATAACCTCATTAAAAGCAGCAGCAGTATTAACTGCATCCTGTCCAGTCATGGAATCCACTACAAAAAGTGATTCAGTTGGATTAATACCTTCTTTAATTTGACGAATCTCTGTCATCATCGCTTCATCTACTGCCAAACGCCCCGCTGTATCTACAATCACTACATCAAAACCGTGTACTTTGGCATGTTTGATGGCATTCTGCGCGATTTCGACAACATTCTTATTTTCGATTTCCTTATAAACAGGAACACCAATTTGCTCCCCTAAAACAGAAATTTGAGTAATCGCCGCAGGACGATAAACATCACAAGCGACCAAAAGCGGTTTCTTTTTACGCTTCTGCTTTAAAAAATTAGCCAGTTTACCTGAAAAAGTGGTTTTACCAGAACCTTGCAAGCCAGCAATTAAGACCACACCAGGATTCGCTTTGATATTAATACCAACGGTTTGTCCGCCCATCAAATCAACCAACTCATCATTGACGATTTTAACCATCAATTCGCCAGGCTTAACCGCATTCAAAATATTTTCAGAGCCTAATGCTTTGTCTTTAATCTTATCGGTAAATTCTTTGGCAATTTTATAGTTAACATCTGCACTCACCAAAGCACGACGAATCTCTTTGACTGACTGGGCAATGTTGATTTCCGTTAATTTTCCATCTCCTTTAAGCGTCTTAAACGCCCCTTCTAAACGATCACTTAAACTGTTAAACATATTTTTCGGTTGACGGTGTACTAATTAAGCACACGGTTAAACTAAAATCATAAAAAGTAGTGGGCAAAAATAGGACTTTTTTTGATTAGAATCTATGAGAGAATGACGATTTGATTGAATATAAAAATTTACTATTACTTTTACGGAAATATTTGATTTTTTCAAGGTTAAATAAGTTATATTAACTCCATTAGTCGTGGGGCAAAAATAAAGTGTACAACTTTTTTGAGCAATTGCCTTAGTCCTCCAAAAATTTCCTTGCATTCAATATTTTAGAGAACTAAAACAATTGCAAGTTGTACACTTTATTTTTCTTTCGCCCCTTAGCTTCATTCAATTTTAAAAGTTATATGAAAATAGGCATCATCCAAGAAGGAAAAAACCCACCAGATTCAAGAGTTCCATTAGTTCCACAGCAATGTGCGGCGCTTATCAAAAAAGGAATTGATTTAGTTGTTCAATCCTCTTCAATTCGTTGTTTCAAAGACGAAGAATACAGAGCATTGGGTGTTCCGATAGTTACAGATATTTCTGACTGTGATGTTTTATTAGGCGTAAAAGAAGTACCGATTGAGCAATTGATTGCTAATAAAAGCTATTTTTTCTTTTCGCATACGATTAAGGAGCAACCTTATAACCGTAAATTATTACAAGCCATTTTAGCTAAAAATATTAGTTTGATGGACTATGAAGTATTGACCAATGAGAAAGGTCAGCGAGTGATTGCCTTCGGATATTTTGCAGGAATGGTAGGTGCCTATAATGGATTAATGACTTATGGAAAAAGAACTAGAAGTTTTAATTTGAAGCGCATGCATCACTGCTATGATTATGTAGCAGCAAAAGCACAATTTAACTTTATTGATTGGCCTCCTATCAAAATAGTGGTTACAGGAACTGGAAGAGTAGCAAGTGGAGCAGTACAGGTATTGAAGGACATGGGTATTCCACAAGTTCCGCCGGCTGATTTCTTAAATATAGAATTTGGAAATATCGTTTTCACTCAATTGGCTTGTAAAGATTATGTAACCAGAAAAGATGGAAGTGATTTTGAATTAAGTCATTTTTTCCAGAATCCTTCCGCCTATAAAAGTATTTTCCATCCTTATACAGGAGTAGCGGACTTAATGATAAATGGTATCTATTGGGACAGTCAAGCACCAGCATTTTTCACTAAAGAAGACATGAAAGCGGATGATTTTGCTATCCAAGTTATAGCAGATGTAACTTGTGATATTGCTCCAGAAGCATCTATCCCTTCCACTTTAAAACCAACGGTCATTCCCGACCCAGTTTTTGGATATGACCCATTTACTGAATCAGAAATTCATCCTTACCAAGCACATAGTGTAGACATGATGACTATTGATAATTTACCCAATGAGATGCCACGGGATGCTTCCGAAGCTTTTGGCAATCAATTTATTGACTATGTCCTAGCTGATTTATTATCTCCTAAAAAAGGCGGGGTAATTGAACGAGGTAGGATGACCAAAGGTGGAAAATTGACGGAACGATTTTCTTATTTGGCAGATTATGTAAAAGGTAAATCATGAATTAAATAATAATGTAACCAATACAAGACATTATTCTAAATCCGTGTTATATTAATTTTATAACACGGATTTTTTTATAACACGGATAACTAGGTTATAGTATGCATAATGCAAAATAAGATGATTGCTACATCATTTAATATGATACAAGTAGTTTAATTATAAATAAAGAAAAGAAAAATAGAAAAACGCAATCTGGGTAATATGTAAACGCCAATCCAATCGATAAAAACCATGTAATTTTCATCAATAAGGATACCATTAAATTGCCTACCAAATTAAAAAACTACTAGTCAATTAAGTCTTTTTAAAGCTAAAAATAGAAAATAATATTTTTTTCATACCATAAAAAGGGTAGTAATTCTTCAACGAACACTACCCTTTTTAGGTTATTAATGTAAGCTTAGCGTCATTTTGTTTAACTTTTTTATACTAAAACTAACTAAACTTTAAACAAAATACGCTTAATACCATTTATGTATTGTCGGAAATTCACCTCGACTTATTATTTACCTAAAAATTAAAAAATTTATGAAGCAGTTAACCCGTTTCTGTTATTTAACACTATTCGTATGTTCATTATCTATCCTTTCTAGTTGTGGAGACGACGAAGTAATTACTCCAGACCCCGAAGTACCAACTCCTAATGCTGTAGAGTTTGCTTCTGACAATGCAGACTTCAGTTCTTTAGTTGCAGCGGTTAGCCAAGCAGGTTTGGTAGAGACTTTATCAGGCGATGGACCTTTCACAATTTTTGCACCAACCAATGCAGCCTTTCAGGCATTGCTAGACAGCAACGCAGATTGGAACTCTTTAGCAGATATTCCAAATGATGTATTAACTACAGTATTAACTTACCACGTTGTATCAGGAACCGTAAAGTCAACTGATTTAACTACAGGTTATGTCGAGTCTTTAAGTGCAACACCATTTGGTGCGAATGCAAGTTTATTTGTAAATACAGATGCTGGTGTAACCATTAATGGAGATGTCACTGTGACGGGAGCAGATAATGAAGTGTCTAATGGAGTCATCCATGCAGTAGATAAAGTGATTCTGCCGCCAAATGTAGTAACTTTTGCAACGACCAATCCAGCATTTACTTCATTGGTAGCTGCTTTGACAAGAGCAGATTTAATGACAGACTTTGTCGCGGCATTGACTGGCGAAGGGCCATTCACAGTATTCGCACCAACGAATGATGCCTTCCAAGCTTTATTGGACAGTAACGATGAATGGGCTGCTTTAGCGGATGTACCAGTAGCAGTTTTAGAAGATGTCTTAAAGTATCATGTAACAACAGCAGGAAATGTACGGTCAACTGATTTGACAAATGGACAAGAAGTTGCAACTTTATTGACAGACGAAAATTTCACCATTGATTTAACGGATGGCGCAAAAATTATTGCAGGAGGCAACACCGCTAATATTATTTTAACGGATGTTCAGGGTCAGAATGGTGTAGTACATGCAATTGACGCCGTATTAATACCAGCTTCGATAGCTAATGTAAGTACTCCTAATGCCGTACAATTTGCAGCAGCAAATGAAAACTTCAGCATATTAGTGGAAGCTGTAACCAAAGCAGGTTTAGTAGAAACTTTATCAGGAGCAGGACCTTTTACTATTTTTGCACCAACAAACGCAGCCTTTCAAGCATTATTAGACAGCAACACAGATTGGAACACTTTAGATGATATTCCAGTAGCTACCTTGACCGCAGTATTAACAAATCACGTAGTAGCAGGAGATGTACGATCTACAGATTTAAGTACAGGGTATTTTCACTCTGTATCACCAACCCCATTTAACGGCGAAATTAATACAAGTCTATATATCAACCTTGAGGACGGGGTAAGAATAAACGGAACCAGTTCTGTTATTGGCGCAGATAATGTAGTTTCAAATGGCGTAATCCACGCTGTAGACGCAGTAATTCTGCCAGGAGATATTGTAACATTTGCTATTTCTAACCCAATATTTTCTTCATTAGTAGCGGCATTAACACGGTCTGACTTAAGTGTAGATTTTGTAGGTGCATTGAGCGGCGCAGGTCCATTGACGGTATTCGCACCAACAAATGAGGCCTTCCAAGCACTTTTAGACAGCAATATGGATTGGAATACCTTAGCAGATATTCCAGCCACTGTATTAGAAAGTGTATTATTATACCATGTTACTTCAGCAGGAAATGTGCGGTCAACTGATTTATCAGATGGACAGACGGTATCTACGCTATTGGAGAACAATTCCTTCAATATTAATTTAACAGGTGAAATACCAGCTATCAACGCTACCATGAATAATGCGAATATCATTGCAACTGATGTTCAAGGAACCAATGGTGTAGTACACGTAATTGATACCGTTATTTTACCGCAACTATAAAAAATAGATAGCTAAGTTACTAAGGAATCAAAGTTTAACTTAAACTATCCTTAAAAGTATAGCCTCAACTTCTATAAGTTGGGGCTATTTTTGTAGTTAATAGTCAAAAGTCAGTTTGAAACTTCGCTTTTTATTAAACGTACTCCTAGAATAGCTATAACTTAGCAATCCTATAAAGGGGAATAGCTTGAAAATTTTATACATAATCTATCTACATTTCTAATGAAAAGTATTACTCGCCATTGTTTAATTTTTGCATTATTACTTTCGCTAATTCTATTTAGTAATTGTAAACGAGAAATCTTTTTAAATCCGAATTATGAGTTAATAGGGAATGACCCACAACCTTCGGCAATGGAGTTTATTGAGAGCAATCCAGACCTAACAGAATTAGAAAGGATTATGGGTGTAACGGGATGGGATGAAAAAATAATGACAACAGATTCATTTACTTTTTTTGCCCCTACCAATGAAGCATTTGAAAAATTCATCACTGAAAATGAAGCTTATAATTCCATAAATGATATTCCTTCAGCAATAATTACTGATTTATTGGATTATCATTTAATAAAAAACAAGGGCTACATTCTACGAGATACATTTACAGAATTTTTACCAACCACCTCTCTCTCTAATTTTGACGGTCCAAATAGTTTATTTATCAAAACAGAAGGTAGTATTCGAATCAATGGAGAACGAAAAGTAGCCTTACAAGATGTTCGCCTAAAAAATTCGATAATCCATATGATGGGAGAAGTAGCGACTCCTATAAGCTTATTAGATATCATTGAAGTACACCCAGAACTTACCACCTTTGCTGAATTATTTGAGCGAGAGGATATTGCGTCGGATATAAATGAGCTATTGAATGGAGAGGGGCCATTTACTATTTTTGCCCCAACAAATGGTGCATTTTCAGACTTATTTTCAGAATTAGAAATAAATGGTATTGGTGGTATTCCAGTAGCCGAATTAAAAAAAGTATTACAATATCATATTATTAAAACAGATAACTTACGTTCAGAGAATCTAGAACCTTCTTCAAAAATAAGTACCCTATTATCTAATCAAGAACTTACAATAGGAGTCTCGAACAACATTAAGAATATTAGGGGTAATAACCGAACCGCCAATCTAATTAGTACGGATGGACAAGGTTCTAACGGCGTGCTTCATTTAATAGACAAAGTATTGATTCCAACAAATTAACCTCTACCAACATACGGCATGGCAGAGGCCATAACGGTCATAAATAATACATTCGCAGCTAAGGGTAAATTAGCCATATAAACCACCGCATCCGCAACTTCTTGCACGTTCATGGTTGGTTCAATTTTGATATCCCCATTTGCTTGAGGGACGCCAGCTTGCATAGGCTTTGCCATTTCTGTTGCCGCATTACCAATATCAATTTGACCACAAGCAATATTATATTTCCGGCCATCTAAAGAAGTAGATTTAGTAAGTCCAGTTAATGCATGTTTTGTGGCAGTGTAAGGAGCAGAATTAGGGCGAGGCACGTGAGCAGAAATAGAACCATTATTAATAATCCGTCCACCCATCGGCAATTGACTTTTCATCAATTTAATCGCTTGTTGAGTACAAAGAAAAACGCCAGTCAAGTTAATATCTACCACCGCTTTCCAATCTTCATAACTGATATCTTCTAATAAAGCAGCGGGGGCACTAATTCCAGCATTATTGAATAAAACATCGAGTCGATTAAATTTATTTTTAACTTTTTGAAAAAGTTGTAGCACCTCATTGGGTTTACTTACATCACAAGTCACTAAGAGCAATCGATTTACATTTCCTCCAATTAGTTTTGCCGTCTCATACAATTTTTCCATCCTGCGACCAGTAAGTATGATGGAATAACCAGCTTTATAAAGTGCAATAGCAGTACTTTGGCCGATACCGGAGCCTGCGCCAGTAATCAGCGCTACTTTTAATTTAGCGTCCATTTTATTCTTTTAGGGAACAAGGTAAACAATCAAAGCAAAATTTTGAGTAATAAAGTGAGAAAATATAACCTATCTACTAAACCAACTTAAAATATATTGTCAAGTTAGCGTTTAGGGAATGCTTTTGGAGGTAAAAACGATATTTTTCTAGCCCAAAGGGTAACTAAAAAGTACTATTTACAATTCATTAAGAGAAGCAACAATATTTGGGAATTCTTGGAAAGTAGTATTCTCTGCATCTGTTGATAAAGTAGGATAATCTTTTATCAAAGCCCTTATAGTATTCGCATAGGAATCAGGTGTAATAGTGCTTAATCGTTCCTCGGTTCGCCCCATATAGTATAAGTTTTTAGTGTATTTTGAGTCAGCAATAATTTCTGTTTTCTGGTATCTATAGAGTTTAAAAGAACCTTCTGTTAATACTTCTACAAACATACTTGTTCCTCGGGCATTAGTAATAGATTTATAATATTTATAGCCATCCTTTTTATCGTAAATACCAAAAGCTTTTAATGTTTTTGGATGAAAATAAACACGCTTTCTTTTGTGTTTAAAAGTGATATGTGCTACACTAGCGTTTAAGGTCACATTACCAAAAATCGTATCCTTGCTAAGGGTAAGAATAAAATCTTTCTTTTTTTGGGCAAAGGCAAAGGTGCAAATACAGCTAATAAGGGTTAATAGGAAGATTCTTTTTGTCATGGGTGTCAATATTTTGTTGGATTATGGATATAATTTGTTGAAAATCTATAAAAAGCATAGAAATACTAGGTAAGCCGAGCTCACGTTAGTCATCATGGAAGGGGGAAATACGTTGTTTTAAACTAGGAAAGAGATAAGTGCTTTAAAGACAAGAATATCTTTAAAAATAGTTAATGGATATTAACATCGCTGCATGAAAGCTAAATAAATTCAGCTTTTAATAAGAATATAGTTTTTGTTAAATTGAAGACTTTTAGTTAGAACAGGGGAAATAGGGAGTTGTTAATTTTAATATAATTTATAAAAATTTATATTAATAATCCAGTAATGAGTGGATTATTTTATAAATAATTAACCCAAGGTGTGGACAAAGAAAGGAAATAAGGCAATTTTTGGAAATTTTACGGCGAAGCAAGTAAAACGCACCAAAAATTAACGCACTTGCCTGCCGGCATAGGCAGGTTTTCTTTCTTTAAGAATTGTCCGCAACTTGAATTAATTATGAATTGTGACCACTAATAATAGGGAAGTAAAAATTTAAGCCGGCGTTTAAAACAAAAAGGGCATCCAGTTTCACTGGATGCCCAAAATGAGTTTTGTGTAGTTTTCTAGTATAAAAGATTGTGTCTTTATTCGATGATAATCATCTTCTTAGTAGCCACATGATTAGCAGAAGACAATTGGTAGTATAACACCCCAGTTGCTCCCAACTCATTGGCTTTCAGCGTAATTGTATTTTGTCCTTTTGGATAACTCGCTTGAATAGCTTTTAATACTTTTCCTTGCGCATCCATTACTTGTAATGTAGCTTGACCAGCAACTGGTAAATTAAAGTCAATTACTGTTTCCCCATTAAACGGATTCGGTGTGTTTTGACTCAACACAAAATCAGCAGAAATAGTATTTGTAAATGCTAATTCAACTTTTAATAATTCGCCTGCTTGGTTATATGCTTCAGCAGGGGTTATTGTACTGTTTAAGTTCATTAATTCGCTCAATAATCCATTTGCAGTAGCATTGAAGGTCAAACTGAATAATGATTGATTTGCAGTAGTTTC
>CALJVJ010000123.1 GCA_937974625.1 uncultured Saprospiraceae bacterium | reverse complement strand
CGCATATCAGATTTAACAGCATTACTCATTGGATGCTTCAAATAAATATGCTTGTATTTTTCTTGTCCGTATTGCCATTGGGCCATGTCTTCTCCCAATTTCTTGGTAAGTGTATTTACCGCTTTTTTTAAGGCACCAACTAAAAAGTCATCTCTTCCTTGCATAGGGTCATTGCCAAATTTATTGTCAGGTAAAACCAACCAATCTATTACTTTTTTTAATTGCATAGAATGATGTGGCTGTACTTCCTTTGGGACTAACAAATTGGTCATATTTTGCTTTAAGGCTCGTTCCCAAGCGACATAAATTCCTGCTTCAATAGAATTTTTATCTAATTGATAATCAGACCATGCTAATAACATTGCTTGGGCCTTAGCCGTTCGGTCATCTATAATTTCCAAATCTTGAAGCATTGGGACTAATTCTCTAGCAGGAATAGAAGTATAATCTGTTTGCAATGCCGCCATACTACTCAATGTCTGCTGTTGTCCTGAATGTAGCACCTCCGCTACCCTATCTCCTCTGTACGGGTCTGACCAACTAAAACCAACCGCATCTTTATGGATATAATCATTTGGCGTTACATTTTCATTAGAAGTAAGAAAAATACCACTTTCTGGATTGTATAAATTCGGTTTGGCAATGATGGGTAAGTAACCATCCCACTCGTAGCTACCGTCGCCAGGAACGGGAACCATGCCACTAAAATTGCGCCGAACAGGCGCTATACCGACTGCTTGCCAGCCAATATTCCCTGCTTTGTCTACCCATACCATATTTTCCCCAGGGATATTACTATAATTACAGGCTTCTTTAAATTCCTCAAAATTTTTCGCTTGGTCCATTCGCAAACTTGCCAAATAGGGCGAACCACCAATTTCTAACCAACCACAACGAACTGCATAAGCTTTATTATTCGCTTTGTCTTCGAAAACAACGGGGCCATGGCGGGTGTATTTATGGTCCACCTTATGCGCTTTTTGACCTTTTACTGGTATTTCATCTGCTATTGTATGCATTGCTTCCCAACGGCCTTTATACCAGTATTCGTTTGGATTCTTTGGATTAATCTCGTAAACATATAAATCTTCTGCATCCGTCCGATAAACCGTCAAGCCCCATGCACCATATTGATTGTGTCCAATAGAAATGCCTGGAATTTCTGGTTCTCCTCCACCAATCACATCCCAACCTGGTGCCACCAAATGAGACATGTAGCGCAAGGAAGGTGTTGACTGTGTTCGGTGCGGGTCATTTGCCATCATCGGATAGCCACTTTGTGTATGTTCGCCTGATACTACCCAGTTATTACTTCCCCAAAAGGCTCTTTCTTCTTTGTCTATGTATTGCCATTCTACTTCATCTGCTGCCGCCAGGTTTTTGTATTGTTCCCAATCGCTTCTGGCATCTGCAATCAAATCTTCTGGTTGAAAACGCACAGGTCTGCGGTAGGCATTATAAATTTCTAAAATGTCATCTTTTAATAAACTACCATCAATTTTTGGGTCTAATTCTAAAATTGGGTCATTGGGATGGAACCAATTGAGTTCTTTCGTTTTTTCTGCGCCCATCATCGCTACTTGTCGACCTATTTTTAATTCATTACCAATATTCCCTAATAAACCTTGATGTCTGGAAATCACTACTTCTGGTGTCCATTTTTGGGGTTTTATCCCCAATAAACCAAATTCTACGGGTAATAATTTAGGATTCCTTTCGGTGAGTTCGATGTATTTATTGACCCCTGCCACATAGGATGTTATTATCAATTCTCCCCTATCATGATAATGATTCATTTCTGCTTTGATATCTCCTCGAAACTGGAATAACCGAGTGCCAATATCTCTTTTTAATTCTCTTTCGCCCAATATTTCTGCTACTGTACCAGTCGATTGTCGGCGCCAAATTTCAAACTGAAATAACCTATCTCTTGCGGCATTGAAACCTTGTGCAAAGAATAAATCTGCTTCGTTTTGGGCATAGATATGAGGAATCCCCCAATGGTCTACAATAATTTCCACGGGTGCTTTTAATCCGTCAATTTGAAGGGTCTCTTTTTTTGCAGCCTCTTGACCAATTAAAATACAAAATATGGCTAAAAAGAAGATGTTTGTTAGGAGTAGTTTTTTCATGATGTTTTGATTAGTGCAATAATTTAATACACCAACGAATGTAATGATTTTTCCATAAGACCTATTAAGAAATGAAAAATAAATAACATAAGCCAAGCTACTTGTTCTTTTAATCTCTAAATTCGTTAAAAATACTCGTCATAGCGATGCTATGTCTGCGTTTTTTGCCTCTTTAGAAATCAAAATAACTTCGCATCTTGGACTGACTTATTTAATTTTCATTTCTAAGAAAGTCAATAGAAATTTATTTTACTCTATATTTTTTGTATTATTGTTCTACTAACTAAGCAATGTCCGATGACTAGAGAAAAACTTCAAAAACTAATCTTAAAAGATGATTTAAAGGGAATCATCGATATCTTGTTAACTGAACCTGCTAAATCTAATGTGGCAAAAGCATTAAATGGTAGGCTTATAGAATTAAACAAACAGAACAATCAGGGAACAATTGGGCTGGAGGCGTATAATATTGAAAGAAATAGGATTCGTGCTTCTTTGATTGAATTAGCAGAAAATGAATCGCCTGCTGATACCGATAAATCATCCGCTAATCTCCTTCAAAAAGTGGGTGCTTTTTTATTAATTCCTATACTTATTGGTGGGTTAATATATGCCTTTTATGCTAAATCTAATGCTGCCGCTGCTGAGGTTAGTCAAGGACAAGGGGTAGTTCCCAAAGATACGGCAACATTAATACCCAAAGATACAGCAAGGGTAATTACTCAGAAGCCTCCGCTAGTGCTCAAAAAAATTAATTCGCCAATTAGTTATCAACTAAACAACTTACCTTTTAACACTAAAAAAGAATACCGAAAAGGTCTAGGCTACCTGCATAAACAATATTCTTGGCAGGTGGACACACCTATTTCTATTCGACCTGAAGATATAAAGATGGACTATCAAGATTCCACAAAAATCATGAATGTTCAAATTCAAAAGGTGTTGGTCTCTAATTCCATTCATATTAAAAAAAAGAAGGCTCGGGTCCTTAAAAATAGTTTATGGATAGAACCCAACTCTGAAGATGGCGCTTTTTGGCAAGGTATCAATGGACATGCGACTTCCAAATTGAATAGTTTCTTAAAAGGAAGTAAATCCTCAAAAAATAAAATCAAAAACTATTATACCCAGGCCTTTAAATCTAAAATTAAAGAACTCAATCCTGAGTTACCTATGGAAGAGGTTATTTTTAAAATTACTTTTGATCAATTCCAATTTCATAATGGTGGTTTTGTAGGGTTCTAGTCTTTGTAGATTTGGGAATTCATCATTTTTTTACACAATAGTCACCTAGTAAATTCAACGTATAGTTTTATGTACTACTTGAGGGAGTAGCGTTTGTCTTTCACTTATTCTAATAAATTAGAACGCTAATGTTCTCCAGAAACTATTCAACTTACCTTGTAACTCTGTAGCTTGCTTATTAAATGTATGGTCTTTATCTGCTGTTACTTTAGCTAACAAACTATCAAATTTAGTGTCTGTTTCTCCCGTTGATAATTGAGCAATAATTTGATACCATTCTGCACTTTCCGTATATCGAACATCCTTTAAACCCGCTACTTTTTCAAATTGCGTTGCTGCTGGTCCAAAACTGCCACTTTCTAACAATGCATGTCCTAAGTAAAATTGTGCCTCTGAATAACGTGGGTCATCCACCACAATTCCTTTAAAAAACTGGATGGCTTGGTCATAATTTTTATTTTGAAAAGCGGTCAATCCTTCCGAAAATGGATGTACGGTATTATTCCCTGACCGCACATTTGGTAAGTCATATCCACTGTACATTTGTTCTCCTAAAGCCGTATTCGAATAATTATTGCCTGCCCAATTCATTCCAAAAAAGCCTATTAATAAGGCGACACTAGCTGCAGCAGCTAAGTAAGTTCGTAAACTTCTCATTCTAGCAACTGGCTTGTTTTTATTGATAGAAACGACATTAGTAGCCTGATTACCAGATTCTTCTGCTTTTAAACTATTCAGTTCAGCACGTAGATTATCTTCTATTAATAATTCTATCGCATCGTTAGCTACGCCAAAATTATCAACGGCTGC
>CALJVJ010000122.1 GCA_937974625.1 uncultured Saprospiraceae bacterium | reverse complement strand
CGACTGGAAGGAGTTTATTTTGACAAGAATTTTGGTTACTTTTTTTCGAATGAAAAAGTAACAAATGCTTAACATAACTCCAATAACTTCATTTTTATAAGTATCATATTTTGGAATGTAAGTTTTGTCCTGTACTTAGATTAATTTATTACTTAAAAGAATCTTCTCAACAGATTCAGTAGTAAAGAGCCTACAACACTTATCAAAATCATGGTCGTGATTGGAAAATAAATTCTTGTATTTTCATTTTCGATATTAATATCTCCTGGCAAATTGCCTATCCATTTTAATTTATCCCCTAAAAAATAGAATAGTACGCCTACAACGACGATGGCTAATCCAGCGAGGATGATGTATTTGGCAGTATTTTGTTCCATGACTTTTATTTTTAAGCTATTGCTTCTTCTTTATAAATTTTAGTATCTGCTAAGATATTTGGAGCATTCCAATCGTGTGAAGATAAATAGATGCAAGGATTAGATTTTACATATTGATGTACGGTTTTTACCGTTTGTTTGGCGGCCTTATTATTTAAAAGTACATCTGGAATTTCTTGTTTTAAGGTACTTTCGTTATACGTTAAATCTCCTGCTAGAACGGTCGTGTATCCTTCCGCTTTTATCAAAATAGATTGATGCCCGATAGAGTGCCCTGGTGTTGGGACAACAATTACTTTTCCATCTTCCGTTATTTTTTGGGAACTAGCAAAATTTCCTTCTGCACCATCGGAGTAAGTAATCAGATTGGGTTGAAACCAAGTAGGCCAATTTTTTTGAAAATAACCATTACCTGCTCCTTTTTTGCTGCTTGCCATTTCATATTCTGTCTTGGATACCAGAATGTTACAATGCTCTAAATGAACTAAGCCGCCGATATGGTCGCCATGCATATGGGTAAGGATGACCGTTTTTATATCTTTTGTTTTAAATCCAATTTTAGCTAATTGGTGAGGCAATTCTTCTTCGGGTTTGATTCTGGTTTCTACTGCTTTATGGTATAATCCGCCATCTGGTAAGTAGCCTTTGTCATATATTTTTGCTGTTTCTCCTGTGTCTACTAATATTAATCCTTCTTGATGTTCAATCAACCAACAGTAGGTTGGCATCCATTCTCCCCACTTATCGGTAAATGCCAATTGATAAAAACGAGAAATAATATTACTGGCACCTGTAAGTTGAAATTGTTTACAGCGGACGGTTCCAGTTTGTAGGCAGTGGATTTTCATATTGAAATTTTAGGGCAAGATACAAAAAAAGCCGAGTGCTTAGATAGCGACTCGGCTTAATATTTTTGTATTTTATATTTGTGTAAGCAAGAATGTTCACACTACTATTTACTCATTTTAAGCATTCATGTACATTACCTCTTTCACTGCCTTAATTATCTTACCCGCATTTGGCATATAAGCCTCTACCAACGTTGGTGCATAAGGCAAAGAAACATCCGCGGCATTTACTCTAATAACTGGCGCATCCAAATAATCAAAGGCATGCTTTTGAATCATGTAGGCAATTTCCGCAGAGATACCCGCAAATGGCCATGATTCATCTACTGCAACAATCCTGTTGGTCTTTTTAACAGATTTAACGATGGTATCGTAATCCATTGGACGAATTGTTCTAAGGTCGATAACTTCTGCTGAAACTCCTTCCTTTGCCAACTCATCGGCTGCTACTAGACATTCTAGAACAGATTTGTTAAAAGAAACTAAAGTGATATCTGTTCCAGCTCGACGGATGACCGCTTTTCCGATTGGCAATAATTCTTGCTCGTCTTCCCCTTCTATGTAATCCGTTTCCCAAGTATTTCGAGAAAAAGAATAGGTTCGCTTTCCTGCTACTGTATTGTCTACTTCCAAAGCATACATCAACTCAGACTCCATAATACAAATCGGGTCATCATCTCTAATCGCTGTTTTCAATAATGCTTTACTATCAAATGGGTCGATAGAAGAGATAACCTTAAGACCTGGGGTGTTTGCCAACCACGCCTCAAAAGTTTGAGAGTGTTGTTGTGCTAATTGGCCTGCGGCACCGGATGGCCCTCTAAAAACTATCGGACAAGCATACTGACCGCCTGATTGAGACAAGGTCTTTGCGGCATTATTTACTATTTGGTCAAAAGCCAAAATTGCAAAGTTCCAAGTCATAAATTCCACAATGGGACGTAGACCATTCATCGCTGCACCTACGCCAATTCCTGCAAAGCCTAATTCTGCAATGGGTGTGTCTATTACTCGTTTTGGACCAAATTCGTCCAACATGCCTTTACTTACTTTATAAGCACCGTTATATTCTGCTACTTCTTCTCCCATTAAAAAGACATTTTCGTCTCTTCTCATTTCCTCTGACATAGCTTCTCTAAGTCCGTCTCTAAGTGATAATTTTTTACCCATAATTCTGGTCGTTGGTGATTTATATTTTAAAAATTATAAAAACGAAATGCAAAAATAAGGAATTTGTTGTTTAAAAATGAGAAAATTAGAGGCAACAAAAAAATTAAATACTTGGGGCGAAAATTCGCTCTGTTTTTTCTTAATTAATGGCTTCAAAAATGATTGGAATAGGCTTAGTAACTTCTTGGTAAAGTTTGTCGTGCTCTTTTTGTTGTAGATAAGTTATTTTTGTAAAAATAGGTTTTTGAGCCGCTAATTTCTCTGCTATTTTACCTGATTTAGCCAGCTATAATAAAAGTGTTTTTTATTTTACATGAAATTTAATTTGGTTCTTATGCTGTAGATTAGAATTTGCGATAAACTTATTACTTAATTTTTATGATTATATTTGGAATGTATTTTTTTATTTAAATTATAATTAAAATAAAAATGTAATTTATGAGAACTTCTTTTAAAACAGTTGCTAAAGGATTGGACTTTGATTCTTATCCTATGAAATTATGGGCAAAAGCTAAAAAGTATGGTATATGGGACCCAGCTGCAATCGATTTTTCTCAAGATAAAAAAGATTGGGCAAAGCTAAGTCATACAGAAAAAATCTTTATTGCTCGAATTGTTACACAGTTTCAAGCAGGAGAAGAGGCCGTTACTTTGGACCTATTGCCTTTGATTATGGCTGTTGCAAAAGAAGGTAGAGTTGAAGAAGAAATGTTTCTTACTTCCTTTTTGTGGGAAGAGGCTAAGCATGTCGAAGGATTTAGTCGATTTATTCAAGAAGTAATTGGGGAAGAAATATTTGAAGAAGCTAAGAAAGATGCTTTAGTTCCTGCCTATCAAACCCTCTTTTATGAAGTATTGCCAGAAACACTCAATAAATTGACCACAGATTCATCTCCTGAAAATATGGCGAGAGCTTCTGTAACTTATAATATGATTATCGAGGGTGTCTTAGCAGAAACAGGCTACTTGACTTTTAACCACACTTTAGTAGCTAATAATATAATGCCTGGCATGGTAGAATTTACGGCTAAATTAAAGCAAGATGAATCTAGACATATTGCCTATGGTATTTTTCTGCTTTCTAGACTCATTTCTGAAAATGGACCTTCTGTTTGGGATGCAGTACAAGACCAAATGCAAAAAATGATGGTGCTTGCGGCTATGCAAATCCAACAAGGAAATGATTTGTATCCTGATGATACTTTACCGTTTGGTTTGAAAAAAGACGCATATACGGCTTATGCGCAAGACCAATTTATGAAACGATTTGCTAGAATTGAACGAGCGAGAACACAGACTTTAGAGGAGATTCATACAGAGGCAATTGGGGCGTAGCGATTATATTTTAATTTTTCAAAAAAAGAAAAGCCACTATAAATTAATATAGTGGCTTTTCTTTTAGCTGTTGATTGTGGAATCAATTTTAGTATCTTCCACCGCCGCCGCCATAGCCGCCGCCGCCACCACCACCGTAGCCACCACGACCTCCGCCGCCGCCACCACCGTAGCCACCACGACCTCCGCCGCCGTAGCCACCGCCACCGCCGCCGCGGTTATCTCTTCTAGGTCTATCTTCTGCTACTTTTACGACAATCTGTCTTCCGTCTAAATCGTTTCCGTCTAAATCATCAATAGCAGCTTGTGCTTCATCATCATTAGGCATTTCGATAAATCCAAAACCTTTTGAACGGCCACTGAACTTATCCATAATAATCTTACAAGATTCAACTTCACCAAATCCTTCAAACACTGCTCTTAAATCATCCTCTTGGGTGTCGAAACTTAATTTTGCTACAAAAATTTTCATATAAAAATTTAAAAAATAAAATAAAACAAGTCATTGTAGATACCTGAATCTAATTAACTTGACTGCAAAGAAACGGATATATTATGGAACTTGCTTGAAAGTTCCTGAAATAAAACCGATTATTTGGAAATTTTAACGACAATAACTGTTTTTATGGGAATTTTTAAGAAATAATTTAAGATTTTAGTAAAAAATAATTTGTTTTTTAAAGCATTTTTTCAAGACCTTAGTTTGCTTTTCTATCTCATTAAGCCGTTTTATTTTCCTTTTTTTTACAAGGGTTTGTCGAAAATTTCATCTTGCGATGAGCATTTCTGTGAATTATTACCATTTTTTAAAGTTCTCCGAATAACTAACCGGACAAGCATCAAGTTGAAATTCGAGGGATTTATCAGTTAATTTTTGTACTTAAAATAAATGCTTGAACTTGCTCTTTTCCCTTTATATCCTTTTCTAAACTAGATTAACAAAAAAATCCCAAGTCTTCACAGTGGAAAACTTGAGATTGTTGTTTTTAATGGAAAGAGCAGTTGCCTAAACAACTGCTCTGTTGTGTTTCGAAGGCTTACTCTATCAGAAGCATCTTCTTAGTCTGTGTACCATACTTTGTATTCAATTGATAATAAATCAAGCCTGCTGGCAATTCAGCACTATTAATCTTAAGATTATTAAGCCCTGCTGCCTTGTATGCTTTGATTTCTTTTACCAATCGACCCATCTCATCTCTAAGCGTTAACGTTACTTCGCTACTTTCTGGTAAGAAGAAGCTGATGTTCGTATCTCCCTTGAATGGATTAGGTTTATTTTGATAGAGTTCCAATGATTTAGCTAAACCATTAGTATTTATGAAATTTAATTTTACGTCTAATAATTCACCTGCTGTAGTATAAGCTTCGATTGCTGTTGGATTTGCAACTAAGTTTAATTGCTCACTTAATAAGCCATTCGTCGTAGCTGTGAACTCAATTGTAAACAACTGGCGTGTTCCAGCTTCTACTTGACTGCCATTCCAACTAGTCGTGATATATCCCTTTCCGATTTTGTTTAAACCGAAGTTTTCAATACGGGTGATGCCATTGTTTAATTGCTCGAATTGTAAGTTACCCATTCCTAAAGTGAATTGGTAGCCTTCTATTGTTGCTAATTGTTCGGTAGAGAACGCCACATTGTAAGTTTGACCAGCTTTTAACTCCATTTCTGAAATATTGATTTCGAATGCTTTAACGGTATTTCTACTTTCTGCATTTTGTAAGCTGTTGGTGCGTGCGTTTCCATTGACATCTCCAATTTTTACTGCTGTGAAATCCATCTCCATGCTATGTTCCAAATTCGCAACAATCGCTAGGGTAGGGAAGTCTTCAGATGCAGGATTATTTGTATTAAATTGGTAATCAGCTTCTACAAATTTCCAACTTGTATTATTGACAAAGTCTGTTTCGATATTTAGAATCAATCTTCTCAACTGTACCATATCAAAAGCAGTGATAGAACCAGATTGGTTAACATCTGCTGCAATGTGTTGATGTGGATTGGTAAATTTGTTGATACCTAAAATATGCTTGCTTATCAAGACCAAATCGAAAGTACTAACGCCATTTAATGGCTGCTCGTTTTTCGATGGTTCAACTTGGTAGCTTTCATTCATTGGCAATTCAAAAGTATAAACGCCATCTTCATGCGTCATCATTGAATTGGCAGTAGATACTTTGACTTGAACGTCTTCTACTGTATTTCCTTTCCAATCCATAATCGTTCCTGTAACTTTTGCTAAACCAGCTTGGTCTTCAAATTCGCTACAAGCACTCATGTTGTCTTGAACATTCACTTCTGTGAGACAGAAATCCCAGTTGCCTTCTTCGTCAATAATATAAAGTCCAACAAATTGAATACCAACGTAAGCACAATTTAACGTGATTACTTCAGGTAGTGCATTTACCGCTTCTGTTGAAGTTGGTGCGTCTCCTAAAGACTTATGCCATAATTTCTTAGTTAATCTATCCGCAGTAGTACAGTTATCGTAGCTAGCTCGGTCGACATCTGATGCCCAGATTTGAACCATGCCAGTGTTCATCAACTCAACAGCCACTCCATGAATACAGTAGGGGGTTGGTTTGCGACAATCCCAGTATTTTTCGTTTTCTGTTTCTGCTCCTCCAGAATTTCCACAACCATCGTATGCCCAAAATTCAGCTTTGTAAGCTTGCTTATTTTGAACGATGTAAGAAATACTATTGGTAGTACCTTCTTTCACTAACTTACCGTTTTCATAAATTCTACTCTTCCAAGTAATATTTTCTGAACCTGCGCAATCTTCAGCTATAGCTGTCCAAGTTTTTAACTCATCACATTCGAATGGGGTAGCGCCTGGTGTTACATCTTCTACGCCATATGGCGCTGCGTCTCCGTCTACTGCATTGATACAGTTATCTGGAGATTGGATTGTTACAACTGGTGCTTCGTTATCCGTTACTTTTAATACTTGTGTATAAACTATTTTTCCAACTTCTTCATTTCCTTCCGAAGTAATAGTTACAGGGTCTTTAACCATTCCGTGCTCGTTTTCTACTCGACGGATAACCGTTCCTTCTTTCCCTGCTTCGTATTTACACCAGTTAATGACCGTGAATGTACGAACCACTTTTAAGCAAGCATCTTCGTCAGTAACATATGTTTTTTCCTCCACTTCAACAGCTAATAAATCGCAAACTCCGTTGGTGACAATAGGTGCAGAAGCAGGAATATCATCTCCACAGCTTCCTTTCCAATCACCAGGGAAAGTAATAGACCAATTTGCTTTATACTCAATTTTGATATTTTGCTCATACCAATTAGATTCATTGCCTTCGCCCATCCAATCGATTGCTTTGAATCGACGCTTGATGTCTAACATACCGCATGGCCATGTGATTAATTGATATTGTTGGAGGATTTCTATTTGATTACAAGCTCCGGTATTATCTGAACACTTAGGGTCTCCATATTTGGCATTGTAGAAAAACTCTTGATCAATTGTCATATTCACCCATTCATCTGCCGACATTTTACCGTCACCATTCGTATCGGTAGATGGACCAAATTGTTCTGCATGTTGTGCGTCACATGTACCTTTTCTATCTGGTAAATCACTACAAATTGGTGCAATCTTATCTTCTACATTTACCTTCGTCCAACAAGTATTCTGATTCCCTTTGTTATCCGTTACCCTTAGGTACACTTTTAAGTCTGCGTGTACATCAAGACATCTAAAGATTACATAGTCGCCCCAATTGTTATTATCTCGACTCACTTCTGTTTTGGCAATGCCACATGCATCGAAACTACCTCCATCAAAAGCAGTGTAGTGCATTTTGATGTCATTTGTACCTATGCTTACATTAATGTAATCTGTACATATTGCAGACGGCTTCGTTACATCTTGAATTAAGACATCTTGTGTCAAAGTATCATTTTTCAATTGCTCATGACATCCATCTTCTGCTACCCACCGGATTCGGAAAGAATCACAATTAAGGGTGGTGTGTTCTGATGCAGGAATTTCCCAAGTTTTGCCATCTTCAATTCTGTATACTTTATCTAGTCTAACATTAACTGAAGAACAATTATCAGTTGCTGCTGGCTTTTCTAATTTCGTAATATCATAAGTACATTCGAAATGTGCTAAATCTATTTTTTTGAATGGTAGTGCAGCTACATCCGCTGTGAATGTTGGTGGAGTGATGTCCTTTAAATTAATGAATTGTACATCTAATTCAGTAAGTCCATCTTCTGGCTTACACCAATCTAGGATTTCCCAAGTTCTGTACAATTTCTTACCACAGCTTGCATCAACCGTAATATCTCTTTTCTGTAAAATAAATCCACAAACATACATCTCTGTACTTAATGCAATAGTATCCGATGGAACTAAAACTCCATTTTTGATTTTCCCTACTTTGATACCCGGTACGCCTACTTTATCTAAATCATTGAAAGTAGATTCTGTATCAACTCCACAACTTAAAATTTTGTCTGCTGGCTTAACAATATCGTTAACATCTGAACGAGTTAAAACGATTTGCTGGGCTAGGGTAGCGGTATTACCCTTAGTATCTGTTGCTGTCCAAATAACTTCTGCGCGAGTGGTATCACATACACCTCCGTCATTTAATACATTAACACTGGTAAAAGTTACTTCTGCTGCTCCACAATTGTCAAACGCTTCTGGCTTAGTTAATCCTAATCCTTTTTCTGTTAAATCAATTTCACAAACTTTGAAGGTATCTCTAGTAACCCCTCCGAATACAGGCACGCTACTATCTTCAATTTCTATTGAGGTTCTACAAGACAACACTTTAGGACCATTATTACAAATAGTTGTAAGGTCTTTGGTCAAATAATATTGCTTTTCAATTTCTGCGATTAAGTTGCCACCGTATTTATCGAATTGCGCTTTGGTCAATTCTGGATAAGCAGTTCCTCCTTTTCCACCACTTGCAATTTTTTCTTCTTTACCATTTTTATCAACTCCTAAAATAGTGATGTTATAGTAAAGGGTATCAGTAATCGTATCACATGGCCCTTCTAATAAATCATCTGGAGTAAGTAATATAGAACAATTAGAACCTAATGGGATTCTAACTAAATCATTACATACATGTGGTGCTGATGCCACTGAGAAAGAAGCTGAAGCAGTCTTAACAGTATCCGTTTTCAACTTATATTCTACTCTGTATTGACCAATTGCAAAGATTTCTGAGAAATCTTTATCATTTGCTAAACATGTGTCTTTACAAAGTTCACCGTGTGCATTGAATATTCTGACAATTTGACTATCAACTACAGTTCCACATCCAGCTGAAATAGTTGCTGGTTTGATTGTGAATGCTTTAGCTGTTTCTGTACAAGCAAGGCTTGCAGGTATCATATTTGGTGGAGTCAATTTGATGTCTCGTTCTGTACATACAAAGGTACCATTCCATCCATTACTCTTATTATTATCTCCATCTGTTATGAATCGGAAAGTTAAACAACCTGTTGGATTAATTCTTGGATTACAATTTGATGCGACCCATCCACCAGTTTGACTGATTCCACTACCACTGAATTTTCCAATTAATGGTTCACTTATACCATCTCCATCATATACATACAAGGTATCGCCTTCATCTAACCCAAATTGGCTAAAATTATAAGTCAATTGTTGCCATTGTGTTTCTGGACAAATAGTGAAGATGTCATTTCTGACCGCATCATCTTTATATAATCCATCTACAGTTCCGTCATCTACAAAGGTTGATTTACTATCGCAGCAATTTAAAGAGTCTTTTCTTGCGACACCATTTGTTCCCATAATAAAGGTCATTACACATGGGTCTGCTACTGGTTGCCCAGGTGTACAATCTGTACAAGTAACGGGTGGGGCAGTGAAGTGACAAGAGTTTTCGTAGTTACAAACATTATCTACCGATAATACATCTGTGCCATTGGTGAAAGAAATAGCATAACCTATTCCATCAACGTGCTTGACATCAAAAGTATATCTGTGATACCCATCTTCTGAACCATTTTCTGTTGCTAATGCGCCAACTGTTACTGGTACATTATTAAGGTCAAGTGCTCCATTTACTGCTGATACTGTCCAATCTTGTAGTCTTGAACTAGACAAGATGGTTATACGTTCGGTGAACTGACCGTCTCCAGCATTTGGACTTGATTCATTGTTTAAACATGTACATGGATTATGGATTTTAATATCATTGACCTTCAATAAACCAAAATCTACTGCTAGATTTGTTTTTCGGTCAGCATCACCGTCGTTAATTGGTTCGCTGTAAAGTTCTAGGGTTACTATATCACTCATCACCATATTACCCATCTGTGAACCATTATCATCAGCGTTTATATCATTATTAGTTGCTATTCCCGGTTCGTATGGCCCATTGCCGTCTAATTGACCAAGACCTAAACCGTTAGAACTAGCGTATTCCGTAGATACATTATTTAATTTCACATAATAATTACCTGGCTTTAGGTTTGTGAAATTATAATTCCCATTGATATCCGTATGCATTCGGTCAATTTCAATATCATCCGCACTTTTCTGACCATCAGGTCCTACATGATATAAAATTACCTCAATACCAGAGAAACCTGGTTCGTTAGGGGAAACTTTTCCGTCATTATTAATATCATTCCACACCAAATTCCCAAGGGCTAATGGCTGGAATAAACCGAAATCTAAAGTAAAGTTAGAATTAACGAAGTTGTCTTCAAATGCAGGTTCTTGCATGAATTCCAACATGATTAATTCACTCATTACCATTCTACCCATTTGGGTTCCGTTATCTTCATTATCGACATCATTATCTGGGTCGATAATCGTTTCAATACCTGTTATTAGCGTTCGACCTTCTCCTGTTGAACTGCTGTAGTTATCAATTCCACTATTTAATTTAACGTAGTATTCTCCAGGTAATAAACGGATAAAGATGTAATGTCCATCTGCATCTGTGATGTCTCTACTAATTTCTACATCATCTGCTGTAGCTTTTTGACCATCTGGGCCTACTTGGTATAATATGGCTTCTACACCTTCAATACCTGGCTCATCTGCATCTTTATTTCCATCATTATTATAATCTTCCCAAACTAAATTTCCTAAACGTAGTAATTGGAAAAGACCAAAATCTACCGTTAGGTTACTTTGATTGTCCTTGTCTCCATCGTTGATTGGCTCTGAATTTAAGGTTAAGGTGACAACGTCACTCATAATCATATAATTCATTTGATTACCATTATCATCATTGTTGACATCATTATCTGGACTCGGTGCTACTTCATACGCGCCAACTCCGTCTACGTCCATAATACCTTCCCCTGTAGAACTACCAAAACCAAATGGAATTCCATCTGCCAATTTTACATAGTATTCACCTGCTGTTAATTGTGTGAATAAGTAATGACCATTTGCATCTGTGATATCTCTTTGGATTTCTACATCATCTGCTGTAGCCTTCTGACCATCTGCTCCTAATTGATATAAAATAGCCTCGACACCCTCTATACCTGGTTCTTTGCCATCTACAATTCCGTTATTATTCAAATCACTCCAAACTAAATTCCCAAGTGACATTAATTTAATTAAACCAAAATCTATTGTAAGATTTGTATTGGCATCATTGTCTCCGTCATTGGTTGGTTCTGTTCCTATACCCAAATTAAATAAGTCAGACATAATCATGCTTCCCATTTGGGTACCATTGTCTTGATTATCATTGGTATTAGTATTTGGACTTGGTGCTGGTTCATTTGGACCTTGGCCATCTGCATTTGTAGCGCCATTCCCTGTTGAACTAACCATATTGGCTGGAATACCACTATTTAACTTAACGTAATAATTACCTGGTTTCAAACCGTCAAATAAATATTTTCCGTCTCCTTTAGTTATTTGTGTTGCCAATAATTCATCATCATTTCCTTTTTGACCATCTGCACCAGCATTATATAATTGTACTTCAACACCTAATAGGGTAGGCTCATTGCTTTCGTAACTACCATTGTTGTCTGTATCAATAAATACTAAATTACCGATAGATAAACACGGAATGAAAGCAATATCAACGGATAAGTTGGTATTAGAATCATCGTCCCCATCGTTGATAGGTTCAGTACAAGATTTTAAACTAAACGTATCGGTCATGACCATTGCACCCATTTGCGTACCATTGTCATCATTGTCAATATCAGTAGAAGTAGCAACTGCT
>CALJVJ010000121.1 GCA_937974625.1 uncultured Saprospiraceae bacterium | reverse complement strand
TGTGCACCAATTGCTTACGACGCGGAAAAAGAAATTGTTGGGAAAATAAGAGCCGAAATTATTGGTCAAAAAGGTAAACAACGATTAAATGTAAACGGGGGCGGTCATGGAGCTTATGAACCAACAGGAAGAGGGCATAAGACAGCAACTTTGACTAAACGCATGAGAGAAGGCGACCTTAGACAAGTAATCCCTTCCGATAAATTTTTCATAGAAAGTAATTGGGGCGATTACACTTGTGAAAGAGATGGATTGCCAAAAGTAGAACTAATATTAGCAGACAGTTTTGAGGCAAACTATATTTATGAACTTATTTATGAAGCTAAAAATCCCATAGTTCAAGGTTTGGGGTTCGCTGGGGTTCGAGATATAATTTCTTTTTTACGCTATGAAAAAGTAGAACAGAATCCGCTGATTGATTTTAACAATAATTTATTCATTGACCGAACGATGAGTTTCGGTATTTCTCAAAGTGGACGAGCCATTAGAATGTTCATCTACGAAGGATTTAATGAAGACGAACAAGGCAGACAAGTTTTTGATGGAGCAGTACCAATGGTTGCAGGTGCAGGCATGGGCTTTTTTAATCATCGTTTTGCTTCTCCAACTCGATTTAGCACACAGCGCGAAAGTCATTTGTTTCCAGCCGATATTTTTCCATTTACCTATGGGGAAATGACCGATGAATTAACAGGAAAAACGGATGGCATTTTGCGACAAGCCATAGCCAAAAAAGTAGTGCCAAAAATCATGCATATTCAGTCTTCTGCGGAGTATTGGCATCGTTGTGCAGCCTTGATGCATATTGACCCAATGAAGCAAACAGATGTATTCATTCCAGAGAATGTTAGAGTATATTCAATTGTAGGACAACATGGTTCAGGGAATGGTTTGCCAAAGGAACGAAAAGCAGGAACTTTAGCGGTCAATCATACCAATTATTCTCCTTTTATTCGGTCATTAATAATAGCTTTAGACGATTGGATTGGTCAAGGAAAAACGCCTCCACCAAGTGTTTATCCTAAATTCGAAAACGGCACCTTGTCAACTTGGAAAAAAGATGCAAGTGATTGGCAGTCAATAAGGAATGCAGCTTATCCAGAGGTAATTCAGCAAGCCTACTTAGCTGATTTTGGAAAGGAATTTGAAACCAAGAAATGGATTACCAAACATCCACCCACTATCCAAAAAAAGTACCCAATATTTGTGGCCAAAGTAGATGCGGATAATAATGAAATGGGCATGCTGAAAATCCCTGCTGTAGCGGTGCCGACAGGCACTTATACTGGGTGGAATTTGCGAACACGAGAGATGGGAGCCGAAGGGGCATTATTACGATTGACAGGAGGTTATATTCCATTTTCAAAAAACAAAAAAGAACGCCGAAAAAATGGAGATAAACGCTTATCGATAAAAGAGCGGTACAAAGATTTTGATACCTATTTTATAGCCTATAAAAAAGCGACTGAAGATTTAGTCAGTCAAGGCTATTTATTAGAGGAAGAAATCAATGGAATCTTAGCCTTAGCAGAGAAGAATAGGGGGTTGATAGAGTAGCGGGATTCCTTAGGTTTGCAATCTATATAGGATTGAATCACGGATTGAACATGAACAAACGTCGTTTGTGAACCGTTCGCGGAAGGGAGAGCCAACGGCTACCTTATTTGATGTGCTCTAGGTCGTGTACTATTTCGCAAAAGCTAATATTTTGAATTTTCTTTAAAAGCTGTTTATTTGTAAGTTTTTCCCTCCTCTATGTTAGTAAAGTCAAAGAACACGACCTAAAATAATCCGTCTAATCCGTAATCCAATCCTCCTAATAAAGCTTCTAATTTTCTAATACCATGACTATTCCTTCACCAAATAATATTTGACGAAATCACTTTTTCAAAGGTTATTATTAGATTTTTTTCGATATTTTCAAAAATAAACTATCTTTAGTCAAGTTTTTTTCTTAATAGTGATGAAAAAAAAATACCATTTTATTTTTTCAAAGTTCCTTACGCAGCATATCTTGATTAGATGAATAGAATTTACTTTTTTTTATTTTCAATATTCCTATTTATTGTTGGCTGCGAGCCTTCAATACCAGCCCATTTGGAAGTAGCTTACCAAGACCTACCAGAAGAAATTGATTTCAATATTCACATCAGACCCATACTATCCGACCGATGTTGGTCTTGTCATGGGCAAGATGAAGCTGCCAGAAAAGCAGGATTGCGATTGGACCAAGAAGCGTCCGCTTTTGCGCCATTAACGGAAAGTAGTGGTTTTGCCTTGGTGGAAGGAAGTCTAAAAAATAGTGAAGTTTATCATCGAATTATTTCCGATGACCCTGAATATCAAATGCCGACACCTGAAAGTCACCTAACCTTAAATGATACCGAAAAAGCAACGATTATAAAATGGATAGAGCAAGGTGCAGAATGGAAGGAACATTGGTCCTTCATCGTTCCTCAAAAATCTAAAGTACCAGAGATTCAAGAAAATGGATGGATTCAGCACAATGAAATAGACCAATTTATTCAAGCAAAATTAGTTTCAAAAGATTTAGCGCCTTCCCAAGTGGCAGATAAAGAGCGACTCCTCCGACGAGTATCTATGGACTTGACAGGATTGCCACCGACCATTGCAGAGATAGATAACTTTTTAGACGATAAGTCTGCGAATGCTTTTGAAAAAGTAGTCGATAGATTATTACAAACAGAAGCCTATGCTGAGCGAATGGCCATGGAATGGATGGATTTATCCCGTTATGCTGATTCCCATGGAATGCATGCGGATGGAGCAAGATTGATGTGGCCTTGGCGAGATTGGGTGATTGAAAGCTTCAACAAGAACATGCCCTATGATGAATTTGTCACTTGGCAATTAGCAGGAGATTTATTTCCAAATGCGACCAAAGAACAAAAATTAGCCACCGCTTTTCATCGCAATCATGCCATGACCGCAGAGGGCGGGGCAGTAGATGAAGAATTTAGATTAGAATATGTTTTTGACCGTTCGAATACCACCGCCACTGCTTTTTTAGGATTGACGATGGAATGCGCTCGCTGTCATGACCATAAATTTGACCCTTTTTCCCAAGATGAATTTTATCAGATGGCTGCTTTTTTCAATAATGTCAAAGAGTTGGGGATGACGGGGGATGATGGGAACTATGGGCCGATGTTACCACTCCCAGATGCCGAAACGGAGGAAAAACTAGCAGAAATAAATACTAGCATTAAAGCGAAAGAAAGTGAAATTGAATTGACTGAAAAGCAATTGAGGGAACAAGGCACTTTTATCAATAAATTGATTAGCAACCAAAACAAAAGACCCAAAGGATTGGTAGGGTATTTCCCTTTTGATAAGATGAAGGATTATATCAATAAAGGAAAGCGACCCGCCAAATATTTTGATGGAAATAAAAAATGCACCTCCGTTGGTTCACCTGAGTTAGTGGAAGGTAAAAAAGGGCAGGCAGTAACTTTTCCAGCAGGTTATGATGAAGTATACCTAAGTGATATGGGACTTTTTGAAATGACCGAGCCATTTACAGTAGGTGCTTGGATTTACACCACTGAAGACGAAAAAGATAAGACGCAGGTCATTGTAGGAAATGCAGGCGAAAAGAATAATTTTTGGCGAGGATGGGATTTTTATTTAGACGAATCGAATCGGTTGGCTGCTAGACTAATTCACTCTTTACCACATAATTATATTCATAATCGAACTAAAGAAAGCATCCCTTTGAACACTTGGACGCATGTGGCATTCACATATGACGGGTCTGCAAAAGCTAAAGGTATTCAGTTGTATATCAATGGATTAGTTGTAAAAAATGAGATTGCTTTTGATAATTTATATAAAAATATACATCCTATTAAAGTTGGGAATCATGAATTAAATAATACGCCTTTAAGAGTAGGGAAAAGTTATCGGAATTATACAGGAGAGAGTGGATTCTTCAAAGGGAAATTGGACGAGTTGATGATTTTTGATAGAGCAATTACACCTTTAGAAATACAATGGATAGCGGATATTGCTGAAACCAAAGAAACAGAAAAATTATTTGAAACCTATAAAATAGCAGCGCAACGGCCTATCAAAAAACTGAAATTAGACTTGCAAAGACTACGCACCAAAAAGCTGGAATTGATGGACCCCGTGATGGAAATAATGGTAATGGAAGAAACGCCTGAAACCCGACCAATGCATGTGCTAAATAGAGGGGTCTATGACCAACCAAAACATACGGTAGAGATGGCAACGCCAACCAATGTTTTGGCTTTTTCAGCAGACTTACCCCAAAACAGGTTAGGCTTGTCCCAATGGATTTTTAATAAAGAAAACCCTTTAACAGCAAGGGTTGCAGTCAATAGATATTGGCAGCTGATTTTTGGTCGTGGCCTAGTAGACACCCCACATGATTTTGGGAGTCAAGGAGCTTTGCCAAGCCATCCAGAATTATTAGATTATTTAGCCGTCGATTTTCAAGAAAATGGATGGAATCTAAAGGAGTTAATTAAAAAAATGGTGGTATCACATACTTATCGACAATCGTCTTTAACTTCCTCCGAAATAATGGATATAGACCCAACTAACAAATGGTTGTCTAGAAGTTCTAGTTACCGATTGTCTGCCGAGATGATTAGAGATAATGCCTTGGCAGCTAGTGGGTTGTTAAGTGAAAAGGTAGGTGGAAAAAGTGTAAAACCCTATCAGCCAGAAGGATTGTGGATTGACTTAGGTAATTTCTCCCATCAATTATTGCATTACAAAGAAGACGAAGGAGCTGACCTATATCGAAGAAGTTTATACACATTTATTAGGCGTACTTCCCCACCGCCCTTTATGACCACCTTTGATGTGTCTTCTCGGGAAAAATGCATGGTAGAAAGAGCGCAAACGAATACGCCGTTACAAGCTTTAATTTTATTAAATGACCCACAATTTGTAGAGGCTGCGAGAGTGTTAGCAGTTCGAATGCAAAAAGAGGGTGGCGCAAATTTAAAGGAGCAAATTATTTTTGCTTTTAGAGCAGCGACGGGCAGAATGCCACAAGCCCAAGAAATCCAATTATTAAGTGAATTATATGAAAAGGAAAAGGTTCGTTTCCAGCGATCACCAAAGGCAGCCCAAGAAGTATTAAAAGTAGGGAAATTCCCATTGGATAAAACGGTGAACCGAACAAAGACAGCAGCCTTAGCAGTGGTCGCCAATACCATTTTAAACCACGATGAAGCTTATATGAGACGGTGAAAATTTACCATTTACCATTCATCATTTACCATTCATCATTTACCATTTACCATTAACAATTTACCATTCAAAAATGCATTGTCATAATTACGAAAAAATACATTCTAGAAGAGATTTTTTGTCTAAGACTTCCCTTGGATTAGGAGCGGCTGCCTTAGCCTCTTTGATAAACCCATTAGGAGCCTTTGGAAATAATTCAGTGGTGTCCAATCATCCTTTAAGTGGGGGTGTTTTAGGCAAACCACATTTTGCACCCAAAGCCAAACGCGTCATTTATTTATTTCAAAGTGGAGGTCCATCACAATTAGATTTATTCGACCCAAAACCTCTATTGAAAAAAAGAAATGGAGAAGATTTACCCGCTTCTATTCGAGGAGGTCAGCGATTGACAGGGATGTCAGGAGGACAAGCCAATTTTCCATTAGCGGGCTCTATTTTTGATTTTAAACAACGGGGACAAAGCGGCGCATGGATAAGTGATTTAATGCCACACACGGCTAAAATAGCAGACGATTTATGTTTTGTAAAGTCGATGTATACGGAAGCGATTAATCATGACCCAGCCATTACTTTTATACAAACGGGGAGCCAACTAGCAGGACGGCCCTCCATTGGTTCCTGGCTGAGTTATGGCTTGGGGTCTGACAATGAAAATCTGCCAGGCTTTGTGGTATTGGTCACCAAAAATAAGTACGGACAACCTTTGTATTCTAGATTGTGGGGCAATGGATTTTTACCATCTCAACATCAAGGGGTGCAATTTAGAGCGGGAAAAGACCCCGTTTTATATTTAAACAATCCAGATGGAATTACCAATGCATCTAGAAGAGACCAGTTAAATTATTTAAAAAAATTACAAGAGATGCAGTTTGAAAAGATTGCAGACCCAGAAATAGAAGCCCGAATTGCCCAATATGAAATGGCATATCGTATGCAAACTTCCGTACCAGAAGTGACAGACACTTCTGCTGAGCCAGATTACATTTATGACCTGTACGGAGAAGATAGTCGTAAACCAGGAACGTATGCGGCCAATGCTTTATTAGCCAGAAGGTTGGCAGAAAAAGGCGTGAAATTTATTCAATTATATCACCAAGGGTGGGACCAACATGGTGCCTTACCTTCGGCTATCAAAACGCAATGCAAGGAAACAGACCAAGCGACCGCTGCTTTAATCACCGACCTGAAACAAAGGGGATTATTAGAAGATACCTTAGTGATTTGGGGGGGCGAATTTGGTCGTACGAGTTATTCCCAAGGGAAATTGACGGTGGACAATTACGGTAGAGACCACCATCCAAAATGCTTCACTATTTTTATGGCAGGAGCAGGCGTCAAAGCAGGATTTACCTTCGGCAGTACGGATGATTTTGGGTATAATGTGCAAACGAATGGTGTACATGTCCATGATTTTCAAGCGACGCTTATGCATCTATTAGGCATTGACCATGAGCAGTTTACGTACAAATTTCAAGGTCGGCGTTATAGGTTGACGGATGTGCATGGTTCGGTGGTGAAGGATATATTAGCATAAAAGGAGCGCAAGCTTAAAAATTAGTATTTCATCAAAAAATATAAACACCTATTCCTATTATAATACATCCGTATTCTAATTTAGATTAATAGTAAATATCCGTTGGCAATTATCCGTTGGCAAAACTAAACTTTGAACCAACGGAGGATTGCCAACGGATAATTTACGTTTTAAAAATTATGCTTTTTTATTTAAAAGAGTTTAATTTTTTATCTAAAATCTAGATTTGTACGAAAAAATTTACAATCATTCATCCATATTAAAATTCCATTTTTAATGAAACGACCGTACTTATCCTTTTTCTTTTTATTTTTTCTAAGTGTTTCTCTTTTTGCCCAATCAGCAGCGGGCGTTTTAACGGAAGCCAAGCCAGCAGCAGCAGGCATGTCTGCCAAACAATTAGCCTTATTAGATGGGCATATTGACCAATACATTAAAAATGGGTCGATGCCCGGTGGTGTATTTTTAGTAGCTAGGAAAGGTAAGATAGTTTATTATAAAAATTTTGGACATACGACCCTTGAAAAAAACGACGCATATGAAAAAGAGGATATATTCCGTTTGGCTTCTATGACCAAGGCTGTGACGACAGTTTCTATAATGCAGTTGTTTGAGCAAGGAAAATTAGGATTGGACGACCCAATTTTTTACTACATTCCAGGGTTTGCAAAGTCTCAAGTATTGGAAACTTTCAATGAAGCAGATTCTAGTTATACCACTGTTCCTGTGGAAAAACCAATTACGATTCGCCATTTATTGACGCATACCTCTGGTATTTCTTATGGGGCTTTTAATCCAGGAAAAATCCAAGCAATTTATGAAAAGCATAAGGCAAATGCTTTTGGCTTAGCACATCCGACAGCGACCACCGCAGACATGGCGAATACTTTGGCAACCGTACCACTTATTTTCCAACCAGGAAGTAAATATATGTATGGGCTAAACATGGAGTTATTAGGTAGAATAGTAGAAGTCGTTTCTGGGATGCCGCTGAATCAGTATTTTAAACAAAATATCTTCGACCCGTTAGGTATGGAGGATACCCGTTTTTATTTGTCGAAAGACCAACATGACCGACTTGTTCCAGTTTACACCTATAATGAGCAGAAGCAGATGGTCGTAGCAGATAAATCTTTTGGTTTAGACCCTGATTACCCAAAATGGGAAGGAAAAAATCATTTTGCAGGTGGCGGTGGATTATCTGGAACTACGATGGACTATGCTAAATTCATTCAAGCCTTATGTAATGGCGGACAATATAATGGGGTCAGAATTTTAGGTAGAAAAACGATAGAATTGATTGCTTCTGACCAAATGATTATCCAGAATGCCATGGGAACAGGCTTTAGTAAATTACCTGGATTAACTTATGGTTTAGGTTTTTCTTTAAAAACAGCAGCAGGCGCAGCTTGGAATCCAAAATCAGTCGGCACTTTCGAATGGGGTGGAGCGTTTAATACTAAGTTTTTTATAGACCCAGCCGAAGAACTAATTTTTGTAGGTATGACGCAAATACTTCCTTTTACTAGACCAGATTTTTGGGATAGAATGTATGCGATTATCTATGGTGCGGTAGAGTAGGGATAAGCAAAAGACTGAAAGGCGGAGAGGTGAAGGAGCCTTTCTGCCCTTCAGCCTCTTCGTCTTTCCGTCTACCTTACCAATCAAACCTGCCCATGTGCACTTGTCGGACGCCATTTTTTCTATCTTCAAAATACCGTTTTAGAGTAAACTTAGAAGAAGGGAATGCAATATCATCCCAAGGGATTTCTTCCTCTGTAAATAATCGAATTTCTGTACTTTCAGGGGTGATTTGATAATCTAGGGCTTGTAAATCCGCCAAAAAATGCATGTATACCTGATTGATTCTTGGGATACTATACACCATGTGTAAGCCAGTAAGCACTATTTTTGACAAAGTTTCTTCATAGACTTCACGGATAGCTCCTTCTTCTACAGATTCTCCATTTTCCATATAGCCTCCAGGCACATTCCAGTACCCTTCACGTGGCGGAATACCTCGTTTGCACAAAAGCACTTTATCCTCCCAAATGGGTAATGCCCCCGTAACAATATTAGGATTTTGATAATGAATGGTTACACAATTATCGCAGACAAAGCGTTGACGGTGGTCGTCATCGACATCCTTTAAGGTAACTTTATGGCCACATTTACTACAGAATTTCAAAATGAATGATTTTGTTGACTTATAAAAAATAAGGTCTCACTTTATCTAAATCCTCTGGCGAATCAATCCCCACCGTTTCAATCTCTGTCAAGCCAATACCAATTTGATACCCATTATCTAACCATCTTAATTGCTCCAAAGATTCGGTTTTTTCTAAAAGACTTAAAGGTAGTTGGGTAATCTTCAATAAGGTTTGGCGTCGGTATGCATAAAGACCGATATGTTTGTAAAAAACACCTTTGGAAATCCAATCGGATTGTTCTACTCCACGTAAGAAGGGTATAGCATTTCTACTAAAGTATTGAGCGACATTCGATTGATTAAATACAACTTTGACAATATTTGGACTAAACAATTGCGTTGAATCTGTGATTCTTTTCGCTAAGGTAGCTATGTTTATGGCTTTATTCTGTTGGAGATGTTGGACAACTTGGTCAATTTGCGAAGGATTAATAAAAGGCTCATCCCCTTGAATGTTAATTATAGCTTCCATATCTTGGAAGTTCATTGCAACCTCGGCACAACGGTCCGTACCGCTTTGATGATGCATAAGGGTCATCATGACTTGACCACCAAAGGATTGCACATGGTTAAAAATTCGTTCATCATCCGTAGCGACGATTACCTTAGCTAAGGATTTTGCTTTACAAGCCTGTGTATAAACCCGTTGTATCATGGATTGACCATCAATTTCCACCAAAGGTTTTCCTGGAAATCGAGTGGAGGCGAAACGAGAAGGGATGATACCAAGCGTTTGCATATTGAAAAAATTTAAAAGAGAAAACTGTTACTTAAGTAACTACACAAAATAATCTGCTAAATGAACAGATATTTAATTTGGGCAATATTTTTATGGTTGCCGCTAAATTTAATTGGGAAAACTAACTTCGACCTCACAGGCGATAGTTTGCACTACCTCACACCGCAAGATACTATATTTCTTTCAACAGGTTTGTATGGACAAAAAATTTTTGTTCATGAAATGGAGCAAAATCAAACGCTTTTTTCGCTATCCAGATTCTATGGGCTGACCTTAGATGAATTATATTATTACAATCCTAAAAATGACGGAGGAAAATATGGGGTAGGAAGTAAAATTAAAGTTCCTGTTCCCAATAGAAGTATAATTCGGTTTAGACCGAAAGACTATGACAAGTCCTTATATGTGCCGCTTTATTATGTTGTAAAGAAAGGAGAAACCATGTATCATGTAGCCCAACGGATATTCAAAATGCCTATTGATACGTTGATGGACCGAAATAGAATGATAGGATATGAATTAAGTATTGGGCAAAAATTATGGGTTGGTTGGATGAGTATAAAAGGAATACCTGATGGTCATCGACAGTTTAAAGGCCATCCGATGTGGCAAAAGAGTTACAGTTATAAAATGAAATATGCACTACAGAAGAGGCGTAAAAAAGAATATCGTCGAAAAGGACCTGCTGTATATATTGAAGGCACCAAAAGTACCACAGATTTATTTGTCATGCATAAACATGCTCCAATTGGGTCTATTGTTCAGGTTACCAATCCAATGAAAAAACGTACCGTTTATGCTAAAGTAATAGCAAAAACTCCTACATCTTATGATTCAAATATAGAAATAGTTGTTTCCCCAAGGGTAGGTAAAATGTTAGGGGTGCGAGATAAGAAGTTTTATGTTAAGACCAGATATTTACGATAAAAAGCTGGATGAATTTACCAAAAAAATGTTAGAGCGTTAGTTGAAAAATGGATAAATATCCGTTAGTAAAATAAGATTTATGCCAACGGATGATTGCCAACGGATTGGTCGGAGCAAAACTAACTTTTTAATACTTAACTTTGTGTCCGATAACCCAGGGCTATTAAGAAAAAAATGCATCACCTAAAGAAAAAATACTACTTAATCAAATTTAAACCAATTTCAAAGCACTTACTTAATTTAAAATAGGCATTGTCGCAGCAATAAATTTATCTCCTTCCTTTTTTCTTAGAACGCGATAAAAATAAATTTAGATTCTCGTCAAAGAAATAAGATAACTAAGAGGTTCATTTTAAACCGCGCTGGCTTTTGTCCAGAGACAAAAAGAGCTTGAGCTAATTAATTCTTTGACTCTGAAGAATCTGAATTTATTTTAATCTTACTACTTATCTGATAAACAACTTCATTAATATATTAAGTAGAAAATAGAACTCATTCTGTTTTTTTTCGTTCTTTTAGGTAACGAAGTAACTTGAAAAAATCTACTAACTATAAATTACATAATGTACCATAAAAATGTCCTAGAGACAATAGGTGACACACCGCTAATTAAGATTAATAAAATTGCGAAAGAAATACCTGCTTTGGTATTGGTAAAA
>CALJVJ010000120.1 GCA_937974625.1 uncultured Saprospiraceae bacterium | reverse complement strand
AATGTAGTGATTGAACATGGAGCAAAAATAGGTAAAAATGTAACCATACATCCTGGTACCATTATCGGTTGGAACTGTGAAATTGGTAATGATTGCTTGATATTAGCTAACAGTGTTATTGGTGGTGAAGGTTTTGGCTATGCACAAGATGAACATTTTAACCATCATCGAATTCCTCAAACTGGAAATGTAATTATTGGAAATAAGGTAAGGATTGGTGCTTTAAACACCATAGATAGAGGTACTTATGGACCCACTAAAATTGGGAATGGGTGCATTTTTGATAATATGTGCCATGTTGCTCATAATGTAATAATTGGCGAAAATTGTATCATTCTTTCGGGTTTTTTATGTGCAGGTTCTAGTGTATTGGGAGATAGAGTAGTGGCGAGTGGTGGTACGATGATAAAAGACCATGTAGAGATTTGTGATAATACTTATTTAGTACATCGAGCTGGAGTTATAAAAAATATCACCCAACCGGGAATTTATGCAGGCTCGCCCGTGTTACCTATGAAAAAATATGTGCAAAGCAATGCCATTTATCAAGAATTAGGTGCTTTACGTAAAATGGTGCTTGAATTATCTGAAAAATTAGCGGATAAAACATAAAATTAGATTTTATCACATAGTTCATATTACTTTTTGTACTAGTTTTTGAACAATAACTTTGAATGGCCATGCTAAACGCTAACTAGAGCTTTTTTTATAAAGCTATAGGAGATAGAACTTAAATCTCTGTTGGTAGAAAAACCATAAACACTTTAAAATTATAACCAATATGACACCTTATCAATCTTTACCTACTCCTCCAGCCTCTATTTCTGAAGCAAAGATTATTGCAAGACTAGTGGACGGTATTGGCTTTAGATATCAATTAGCTACTGATGGATTCACGCAAAAGGAAATAGATTTTTGTCCTATTGAAGGAAGTATGAATATGATGGAATTATTGACGCATATTTATGGCTTAATTAATTGGACTGGAACTGCTTTTAAATTGCCTTATACCAAGAAGAAATTCACTGATTTTTCAGAACTTAGGTTGGAAACGTTGGTACTCTGCCAACTTTTTAGTGCGTTTTTACAAGAATTATCTAAGGAAGAAGTAGCAGAAGCTAGTGTCTATTTGAAAAGAATGGATAAAAATTTTTCCTTTTGGTATATGATAAATGGACCTTTGGCAGATGCCTTGACACATATTGGTCAAATTAATACTTGGCGACGGATTTCTGGTAACCCTGTTGCCAAGATTAGCCCTTTTACAGGATTGACTTATTAGACTTAAATCTTTACTAAATTAGTAAAGATTTAAGTCTATAGAGTAGTACTTTTTAGGATACCGTTACCTTAGCTTTTATTTTTGTTTTATCTAAGGCTTGTTTTAAGTCTCCGATAATATCCTCTATGTGTTCAAGACCAACAGATAATCTTATCATTCCTGGAGTAATGCCCACAGAAAGCCTCTCTGCTTCTGATAATTTGGAATGCGTAGTAGAAGAAGGATGCGTTACAATTGACCGAGCATCTCCTAAATTAGAAGATAAAGAAATCATGCTTATTTCGTCTATAAAAGCTTTCGCTCTGTCATAACCCCCGACCACTTCAAATGTCACAATGCCTCCTCCGAGTTTCATTTGCTTTCTCGCTAATTTGTATTGTGGATGAGAGGGATGATGTGGGTACAGAACCCTTTTTATTTCGGCATTTTCATCAAAAAATCGGGCTACTTTCTTGGCATTGGAACAATGTCTGTCCATTCTAACTGCCAAGGTCTCTAAACTTTTAGAAATCATCCAAGCATTAAAAGGAGACATGGCAGGTCCCGAATGTCTAATGAAAACTTGAATTTCTTTCATTAAAGCCTCTTTTCCTACTATTATACCACCTAAAACTCGACCCTGACCGTCCATCCACTTAGTAGCAGAATGACAAACTAAGTCTGCTCCATATTTGATAGGTTGTTGTATATACGGTGTCGCAAAACAATTATCTACACAAAATAACAAATCATGTTTTTTTGCAAATTCACCTGCCGCTTCTAAATCTATTAATGCTAATCCAGGGTTCGATGGCGTTTCTGTGATTAACATTTTGGTATTGGCTTGAACAGCTTCTTCCCAACTTCCTACGTCCTCTGGTTCAACATACGTATAAGTGATATTCCATCGAGGGAGGATTTGAGTCAAAATTTGATGTGTTGACCCAAAAACCGCTCTAGTGGCAATTACATGGTCTCCAGTTTTCAAAAAGGGTACTATGCTATTGAATACAGCGGACATACCTGAAGCTGTAGTAAATCCTGCTTCTGCCCCTTCCATCAAACAGACCTTCTTAACTAATTCATCTGTATTAGGATTCGAATACCGAGAATAAATATTACCCTCCGCTTCTCCTGCAAACATTGCTCTCATATGTTCGGCATCATCAAACATAAAACTTGAGGTCATATAGGTTGGAACACTATGTTCTCTATTATGACTTCTATCTGCTTGAGTTCTTATTGCTTGCGTCTCGAATTTTTTCATTATTGATTTTTTCATCAGAATAAGTCTAATCTGCCTTTAAAAACTTACCAATTATTTTTCCCAGTTGTTCATACTCAATTAAGAATCCATCATGTCCATAATTGGATTTTACTATTTTGTATTTAGCATTCTTAATATGCTTAGCAATCAATTTTTGTTCTAAAGGAGGAAATAATACATCCGTATTTATAGAAATAACCAATGTTTTTGCCTTAATTTTTTTTAGTGCTTTTTTGATACCTCCTCGTCCTCTTCCAACATCTTGAGAATCCATTCCTTTGGATAAACTATAATAAGCCAATGGCTCAAAACGTTTTCTCAATTTTATCCCTTGATATTTTTGATACGAACTAGCCCTATAATCTTCCAACTTGCTCAATGTGTCTTGTTGGCTCTTATCGTAGGTTACATAATGCCGATAAGATAGCATGGCAATAGACCTAGCTGCTTCTAATCCTTTATGCCCAGCGTTTGGTGCGTCTGTCCCAAAAGTTGGGTCAGCTTCTAATGCCATTCTTTGACTTTCATTGAAGGCTATAGCCCAAGGAGAATGTTTGGCATTGGTGGCAATTGGAATAATTTTTTTAAAAAGTTTAGGTTCTTGTATTGCCCATTCTAATACCTGCTGTCCTCCCATTGAACCGCCAATTAGCACTTCAATACCTTTTATATTTAGCTGCTTTCTTAGTATTTTATGAGACCCAACAATATCTTTAATCGTAATCAAAGGAAAATCCCTCCCATATGGTTTACCTGAATCTGGATTAATACTTTTTGGAGTTGTAGCACCATAGCAGGAACCTAACATATTAGCGCAAACGATAAAATATTTTTTTGGGTCGAATATTTTTCCTTCACCAATCAAACCATCCCACCAATCTTTAGCATCTGCATTTGCTGTTAATGCGTGACATACCCAAACTACATTGTCTTTAGCACTGTTTAATTTACCATAAGTACAGTAAGCTATTTCTAACTCAGTCAAAGATGCTTCACATTCTAAGAGGAAAGGTTCTTTATGTTTAAATATTTTGATGCCTATGGTTTTGTAGTTGTTAATCAAAATTGTATTTATGCCCAGTGTTATAAATTTTACGGATTGAGAATAATTCTTAGTGTATTAAAGTAGAGATGACTATAGGTTACCCCTAATTTATTTGCTGCTTTTACAATCTACTTTTATACGAATTGATAAATTGTAAATTTGACAAAAGAGTATCAGTGCCACTTTTTGTGACATCCGAAACTAACGGATAAAATCAAACTTGTAAAACATGAATATGATTTTATATTTCCAAAATTACCTATTGTAATAGGCTTGGCGGGAATTGGCACCGATACTTTTAGAATAAAAGCCGGTTGCCAGGGTTTCATTGAGCCCGATCTCTTCACCCTTCTCTATAAAACCCAAAAAATTGGGTATGAAAGATAGAGGAATATTACTTTTGCAAAACTTGCGTAATATTGTTGCCGTAAAACTATTAGCTTTTTATTTAATATTCAAATTTATTAACGAATTTATTTTGAAATAGGTTGAGTAATAAAGGTAAAAAGGGTTGGCTGACCCAACCTTTATACCTCTATACCTCTAAACCTTTATACCTTTTAACTATGAAAATCGAATTAAACAGGGCGGATGATGCTTTTCATTTTATTTCTAGTAATCAAGATGGTTTAACCGTCGAATCGGATGGTTCTCCTGCGATTGGTGGCGGTAATAAAGCAATGCGACCGATGGAAATGGTTTTGTCAGCAGTTGCTAGTTGTAGCTCTATTGATATAGTGATGATTTTGAAAAAACAACGACAGCGATTGGATGATATTCAAGTAACCGTTGAAGGTAAGCGAGCAGAAGACCAAGTTCCTGCTGTTTTTACGGATATTCACATTCATTTTAAGCTGACAGGGAAAATCAAATCGAAAAAAGCAGAACAGGCCGTTACTATGTCTATGGAGCAATATTGTTCCGTTTCTAAAATGCTAGAAGGTACAGTGAATATAACGCATAGCCACGAGGTAATTTCTGTTGATTAAATTATATTTTCCTTGGGGCTATTTTTATTTCCATTGGATACTTTCTTATTAAATCTATAAAAGAAAATTAAACCAATTAATGGGCAAAAAAATATTATTAACTAATAAAGGAATTCATCCTTTTCTAGGCAAGCAGTTAACTAAGTTAGGTTATGATTGTGAATTTGATTATACGTCCTCTAAGGCGGAAATAGAGGCTAAAATCAATAATTATTACGGGGTAGTCATGAAAAGCCGATTTAAAGCAGATGCCTCTTTTTTTAAAAAAGCAAAGAAGCTAAAATTTTTAGCAAGAGTGGGCGTAGGATTTGAACATATAGATGTAGGTTTTGCGAATAAAAAGGGCATTGAAATTATACTATCCCCAGAAGGAAGCCGAGATGCAGTCGGGGAACATACGATGGGGCTACTTTTATCACTTTTTAATAATTTACCAAAAGGAGACCGTGAAATTAAAGCTGGAAAATGGATTCGGGAACCCAATAGAGGGATAGAAGTTAAAGGCAAAACGGTCGGTATTATTGGTTATGGGAATATGGGACAATCTTTTGCTCGACGGTTGAGTGGTTTTGAAGCAAAAGTGCTTGCTTATGATAAATATAAAAAAGGGTATGGTGATAAATATGCTAAAGCAGTTTCTTTAAAAACAATTTTTAAGGAAACAGATATTTTAAGTTTGCATATTCCATACGATAAGCATAACCATTATTTTGTAGACCAAGAATTACTTAAGCAATTTAAAAAGCCAATTTATATACTTAATACTGCTAGAGGTTTAGTTTTAAATACTAAAGCTGTGGTAAAAGCTATGAAAAAAGAAACCGTACTAGGTGTTGGGTTGGACGTAATGGAGTATGAAGAACAGTCTTTTGAAGCGTTTAACGGGGATAAATTACCTAAACCATTTCAGTATTTGATTAATTCTGATAGGGTAGTGTTGTCCCCTCACATTGCAGGATGGACAATGGAATCTAAATTGAAGCATGCACAAACTATTGTGAAGAAAATTGTGGCTTTAAAATAAAATTGTATTAATACTTTAAGCCTATACAAGTTTTCTACACTTGGATATACATTTAAACAACTTCAATAAAAAAGCCGTTGCTAACTCAATTAGCAACGGCTTTTTTTAACTTAATAATTAAGTTTACCCTTCAAAATGTAAGGACAAAGTGAAGGTTCGAGATAGTACCTTTTCAATTACAGTAGATTGAGGCAAAGAAGAATCAAATATTAAAGTATTTCCTAATCCTTGCGACATTTTCAACTCAGGAGAAAATATAAAATAAGGAAAGAAAAACTGAATACCAACGCCAATTTCACCTGCGAAATCTGTGGGTGCAATTTTTACCTGTTCATCTGCTTGTCTTGCCTTTGAATCACTTGCTACATCAAATCCATATTTCACTCCTGCAATTACAAACAACCGCATATCTTTATAGGGTGCGGATTTATACCTAATGTGAAACGGCATTTCTACCAATACCGATTCTATTCTTCGAATAAATGCACTATTGGGATTGTTGGGTTCTGGACCCGGGGTGAAATGCAATTGCCTTTCTGCAAAAGATAGCGTTGGTAAAAATCTGAAATCGAAATATTGCCCGATTTTTAAATTGGTAACGATACCTAAATTAAATCCAGGACCACTTACACCGTCCGCCGTCGAGATTTGATTATTATTAATAAATGTTTTGGAATGAAAAACTCGGTAATTGGCTCGGTTGAAGCCTAAAGTAATACCAAAATAATAAGGCTTTTGTTGAAAATCTAGAAAGTTGTAATTCCCCCTAGCATTTTGTGCAGTGAGTTCTGTACTTTGGAGGAAGCATAAGCAACCTATTATTGCTAAAAGTTTACCTAATTTTAAACCAGCATTTGGTCTTATTTGAAGCCTGTATAAATGGAGCAAATTCCTAAACTTAATTTTTTGCATTGATTTGAGTTAAATCCTGTTTCTTTGAGAACATCTAAAAAATCTTCTCCATCTGGAAAAGCTTGTACCGATTCGTAAAGATATTGATACGCCTTCGGGTCTTTAGATGTTACTTTTCCAATCAATGGAAGCACATATTTAAAATATAGATTAAACAATTGTTTGAAGGGAAATATTGTGGGGCGGGAGAATTCTAATACAACTATTTGTCCATTTTTTTTCAAAACTCGGTTTATTTCTTTCAATCCAGCGCTTAAATCTTCAAAATTCCGAACACCAAAGGCGGCAGTGGCGACGTCAAAAGTACCGTCTTCGTATTGCAAATTTTCACTATCTCCTTGGTCTAGCCGAATTAAATTATCCAAGCCTTTTTTGGCTATTTTCTTACGACCTACTTCTAACATTTCATTAGACAAATCCATGCCAATAATTTGCTTTGGACTTAACTGCTTGTTTATTTCTACGGTCAAATCTGCTGTACCAGTAGCAACATCTAGAATGGTCTCCGCTTCCTTGTTTTTTATCATTCCAATCGCTTTTCTTCGCCACAAAACGTCCATTCTCAGGGATAACAGCCTGTTTAAAAAGTCATAATAGGGGGCAATGTTGTCAAACATTTTTCCTACTTGCGTTTTTTTACTTCCGTCCGCTTGATATGGTTTTACTACTTCACTCATTGGAATAGATTTATTTTTTGATAAAGGAGGAGTTTTGGTGAAACTATTAGTTGACCTAAAACATCCATGCAAAAGTACCCAATTTTTTACTTAAGAAAAGTTCTTCTATTTAAAACTTCAAAATTTTCTGAAAGTTTAGAATTTTATGATATTTTTTTGCTAAACTAAAAAGCAGCAATACTTACAAAAATTATAGTTTTTTGCCATATTTCTGTTAAAATCTAATGGTTTATCTAAAAACTAAAACTATTTTCGTTTGATTATCAGCTATTTATTATATTTAATTGCCGAAAACAATATTTTTTAAAACCAATAAATTTTTTTTAATGAGATTATCCACCCTGTTAACCCTAACACTTTTAGTGTTTTTGGGATTTACTTCCTGCCAACAAGCAGTCGACTCAAAGGAATTAACCACAAAATCTACTAAAGATGCAAATGGTTATACCTATGATTATGTCGAAAACGACCCTTCCAAAACAAGGATATATACACTTGAAAATGGCTTGAAAGTTTATTTAAGTGTTTATAAAGAAGAGCCTAGAATTCAAACTTATATTCCCGTGAAGGCAGGAGGTAAATTTGACCCAGCTAACTCAACTGGTCTGGCACATTACTTAGAACATATTATGTTCAAGGGGACGTCTGATTTTGGTACCAAGAATTGGGAAGAGGAAAAAAAGTTATTAGATGAAATAGAACAATTATTTGAAGAATATAGAGAAATTACAGACCCTGATGCTCGAAAAGCGCATTATGCTAAAATTGATAAAGTATCAAACGAAGCTTCAAAATTTGCGGTGGCAAATGAATATGATAAAATGTGCTCCTTTTTAGGGTATACAGGTACCAATGCTTATACGACTAATGACCGTACAGTATATGTAAATAATATTCCTACAAACCAATTAGAAAACTTCTTAGACATTGAAGCAAATCGATTTCAAATTATTGTAAACCGACTTTTTCACACAGAATTAGAAACGGTCTATGAAGAGAAAAATAGAGGATTAGATAGTGATGGACGAAAGGCTTACGAAGCTATGAATAAGACGATGTTTGAAAAGCATCCTTACGGAACTCAAAGTGTATTAGGCACAATTGAGCATCTAAAAAACCCTTCAATAAAAGATATTAACGAATATTTCTACAAATATTATGTGCCTAATAATATGGCTATTTGTATGAGTGGAGATTTAGACCCCGACGCTACTATTCAGTTGATTGATAAGTATTGGGGAGGGATAGAGGCAAAACCTGTTGAGGAATATGTTTCTATTGTTGAGCCACCTTTAACAAGTAACAAAACTGCTACTGTTTTAGGGCCCGACGTTGAGCGATTATCTATGGGCTTTAGATTTGGCGGTAGAAGTAGTTCTGACTATCCAAAATTGCAGTTGGTAGATTATATGTTAAACAATAGTACTGCTGGGCTAATTGATTTAAATTTAGTACAAGGCCAAAAGGTTTTAGGTGCTGGATGTTATGTAAATGGTATGAATGATTACTCTCTTCATAACTTTTGGGGGGAACCAAGAGAAGGTCAAACTTTAGAACAAGTAGAAGAAGAAATTTTGGCGCAAATTGAACTAATTAAAAAGGGCGAATTTGATGATTGGTTAGTTCCTGCTATTATCAATGAGTTCAAGAAGGTCAAAATGGAGCAATTGGAAAGTAATCGGTCTAGGGCTAATGATATGGTAATGGCTTTTACGAATGATATGTCTTGGAAAGATATGGTTAGTTTGGTCAATGATATGGAAAAAATAACCAAAGAAGAAATAGTGAAATTTGTTAACGATAAATATGTGAATCACGTTTCTGTCTATAAGAAAACTGGAGAAGACCCGAATAAAATGAAAGTAGATAAGCCAGCTATTACTCCAGTAGAACTAGATAGACTAACACAATCAGACTTTTTTAAGCGGATTCAAGCAAGAGAAGTTGCTGAAGTTGCTCCAGTATTTGTAGATTATGACAAAGATTTTTCGCAGACAACCATGAAAAGTGATGTTCCTGTGATGTACAAAGAGAATACAGAGAATAGTTTGTTTACTTTGTATTATTTATTGGAGACAGGGACCAATGAGAATCCAATGACTAGTTTAGCTTTAAACTATTTAGAATATTTAGGAACGCCTGATTTGAGTCCTGAAGATTTTAAAAAGGAGTTATACAAATTGGGTTGTAATTTTGGTATCAATGCCCAAAATGAAAGAATCTATGTCTATTTGTCTGGATTAAGTGAAAACATGAAACCAGCAATGAAGCTTTTTGAAGATTTATTAGCCAATCCAAAAGGAGACGATGCAGTATTGGAAAATATGATTGCCGATACCCACAAATCTCGGTCAGATGCTAAAAAAGAAAAATGGAGAATATTGTGGCAAGGTTTGGCTAATTATTCAAAATATGGAAAAGATTCTCCTTATACTAACGTGTTATCTAATGATGAATTGAGTAGTTTAAAATCAGAGGAACTTATACGTATTATTAAAAGCATTCCTAAGATTGAACATAAGGTAATGTATTATGGCCCAATGAAGGAATCAGCCGTGATTGCGACTTTAAATGAATTACATAGAGTACCAGAAACTTTAGAGCCATTACCAGCAAAAAAAGTATTTGCTACCCAAGATATGGCAGACCCCAATGTCTATTTTGCTAATTACGATATGGTGCAAGCCGAAATGGTATTAACTTCCAAGCAGAATCAATTTGATAAAGAAATTATGCCTGAAGTAAATGTATTCAACGAATATTTTGGTTCTGGAATGTCTTCCGTTTTATTTCAAGAAATTAGAGAGGCTCGTGGTTTGGCTTATTCTGTTTTTTCTCGTTATAATGTAGCGAACAAAGCCGAAGAGAATGATTATTTGACCGCTTATTTGGGTACACAGGCGGATAAACAGGAAGAAGCACTAGATGCTTTAGTTGACTTGTTGAATAATTTACCAGAATCTGAAAAGAATTTTGAAACGGCTAAGAAATCAATTTTGAATAAAATCGAAAGTTCTAGAATTACGAAAACTTCCGTCTTTTTTAATTATTTAGCGGCACAGCGTAAAAAACTAGATTATGACGTTCGAAAGGATGTTTACAGCCGTGTTAAAACGATGACTTTTGGAGATTTAAAGAATTTTCACCAGAATTATATTAAGGATAAAAAGTTTAATGTTTCAGTTGTGGGAGATGAGAAAAAGATGAATTTTCAAGCATTAAGCAAATATGGAAAGGTCAATAAATTATCTTTAGATGAAGTATTCGGCTATGAAGAATACAAGCAACAAGTTAAAGGTTAACTTTTAGCTATAAAAATAAAATAATAATTTAGGTTTAAAGTGCCTCTTATGAGAAATTATGGGAGGCACTTTTTTGTTTTCTACCTTTAAAAATCCAAACCATTAAGAACCCGTAAAAATGGATTTGCAATTACCTTGTTTAATAATTGCTAGTTTGTTTAAGTTTTATATTCCTTTGGTATGAAATTTGTTGTAATTGATATAGAATTTCCTCCCTTTTACCTCCTTTCCCTCATTTTTTCAACCCATTTTCATCTCCCAATACGTTGATTTTAATCTTAAAATAATTAGAAGTTACTACTAATTTATTGAATTTGAGTTAGTTATGAACTTTACCCTTCCTTTTTAATTTAATAACCCTCCTTTAAATTGCCTCTTTTTTGAGGTGCCAGTTTTTTCCCCTCTTACTGTTTCGAGTCATTAATTAACACACTTTAGATGAACAAAAAGGCGTACACTAGTATTATTGGAGCATTCTTGTTTTTAGTTTTGCATTTTTTAGGTAGTTCTAATTTATTTGCACAAGAGGCAACTTTTGATTTGCGATTTCAAACCGAGGTTGACTGTAATCAAGATGGATTAACTGCAACTTTGCAGATGAAAGTCCGCAACGATTCTTTTCGAATCGGTACTTCCTCCATACTTTTTAATTATGATGAAACAGTAATTGCATTTAAAGATTATGAGTCACTTACTTTTGATGAAAATGATAAAGTAAGTATTTTCGGAACGGAACAACCTGTTTGGAGTCCCCATAAGTTTAATAGCACCGTTCCTGGGATTTGTAACCTTACTTTATTAATAGATATTGCAGCTGCGAGTTTGCCTGCGGTTAATACGGACTGGATAGATATTGGTAAAGTGAATTTTGATGTTATTAATCTCAATGCCAGTCCAAATCTTACCTTTGATATTCCAAATACGAATTTTAATAAATTTGACCCTAATGATGGTAGCGCTGCTCCAGCAAAAGGAGATTTTTTCAATTATAATGAATTATTAGTTACGCAATGTGCTTGTACTGCACCAACAGTAACTAATGATACGTTAAATTTTGATTGTTTTGAAAATAGTTTTACAGCGAATTTGATTGGTAATGATGTTATTTCTAATGCTACTTTTAGTATTACTTCTAACCCAACAAAAGGAACAGCTACCATTAATCCGAATGGTCAATTAACCTTTACATCCAATGATTTTTTCTGTGGTTCAGACCAATTAACTTATCAAGTTTGTAATGATGGCGATGCTCAATGTTGTGCAGAAGCTTTTGTATTTATCAACTTTATAGATAATGTAGAACCGTTTTTTCCTAATCCTCCCGCAGATGTAACAGTTTCTTGTGATGAATTGCCAGTTCTGGAAACGTTGGTAGCTTCCGATGCTTGCTCAGATATTCAAATGATTCAAGAGGAATCAATTGTGCCAGGAGAATGCCCCAATTCTAAGATTCATGTAAGAACTTGGACGGCTTTTGACGGATGTGGAAATAGTGAAGTTTATACCCAAAACATTACAGTAGTGGATGATGTACCACCGGTAATAGAATGTTTAGGAGATTATATAGTTTTATGTGAATCAGGTAACTATGGAATAATTGATTCAGGAACACCTTCTTATGCCGATAATTGCAGTGATTCTACTAATGTAACGCTTAGTTTCACAGATGGGGTATTAGAAGAATTTTCTCAAGATAAGGTAGTAGGTCAATTTATAAGAACATGGACGGCAACTGATGAATGCGGAAACACTGCCACTTGTAATCAAATAATTCAGATTGTAGATGATGTCGCTCCAGTTTTATTTTGTCCATCAGATATTACAGTCAGTTGTGGAGACGATATTTCTGCTATTGGTACTTCAGAGGTTGTTGCATACGATAGTTGCTCGGCGGTTACACTTTCTTTTGTGGATGTGGGTGATGTGCCTGCAGATTGTAATTTTGATGCTAAAACGCTTACTAGGACATGGATTGCAGAAGATGCTTGTGGTAACAAAACGGAATGTACGCAAAATATAGTTATTCAAGGTGCTCCTTGTTCAACAACAATTAATCGAGAAATTACAAAATATTTATGTGAAGGGGCTACTATAAACCTTAAATTTTTAATGGGCTTTGATGTTAACCAAGTCGTTGCTGTTTTTGATAGTAACGAGGAGCCTATTACTAATCCTGATGCCTATACATTACCGCTTACAGGTTGTGAAACTGGAACATTTGAGTTTATTTTCCAAACTAATAATGGACCAAATTGTATAACAGAGTATAGCACCCTAACTATTAAAACTATTCCAAATCTTATAGTTTCTCCATCTGTATCAGAGGATAAATGTTCTGTCGAATTAATATTAGAATGCCCTGACAAATATGAAGTTACTTGGGAAGCTGGATTAAATTCTGGTGAAGGTACTACATATGTTGCTACGTCAGGAGAAAGCGGATTTGTAGTATATACAATGACTTATATTGATTCTATTTTACCAGACTCATTAGATTTAATTTGTTTGACAAGTCGATATGAAGTATGGTATGAATGTGAAACAAATTGCCCTCCTGGAGTACAAGAAACCATTCAGTTGGCAGGATGTGAAGGAGAATTTATTAATCTAAAGAATGCTTTACAAGTAAATGAAGGGGATAGTATTGTTCCGTCGATTGCCAATATTGGCGATTTGCAAGCCTATGAATTAACTGTTGATTCCGATTCATGTGGTCTTGTCAAAGAAGAATTTTCTGTTACGATTTATAATGAAAATAATTGTCCAATACGATATGTCAATTTAGAACTAAATATTGTTCAAGAAGTAATAGGAACAATTACCCATGAAGCGGATTTTTGTAAAGTTCGATTAAACTTAGTTTGTCCTGAATTATATAATGTTTATTGGGAAGATAATAACAATGAAGTTGGATTTGGGATGGATTATGAAGG
>CALJVJ010000119.1 GCA_937974625.1 uncultured Saprospiraceae bacterium | reverse complement strand
TGACGGTCATCTTGCCCGCATCGTATAAAGTCAATTTGTAGAATAATTCCCTACCCGTATAATCAAAGTCCGTACATTCGCCATAATCCACTATCACTCTATCGCCCAATCGAGTATCCGATTTCATCGTTTGACCACATTTCAGTTGACCGTCAATATATTGATTCAAATCATAAGGGCAATCATCCATACAGTTAACGATGCCATCTCCGTCACTATCAATCTGAGGAGGCGTACCACAGCCACAAGCATCAGGCTCAATCTTAGTCGGGTCATTCGGGCAATTATCCTTACAATCAGAAGTCCCATCACCGTCTGTATCAATGCGGTCATCACAAAGGTCAAAACAATCGACAATTCCATCGCCATCCGTATCAATACGGTTGTCACAGTTATCTCTACAATCTGGCGTACCGTCTCCATCTATATCTCTACGGTCATCACAATCATCTTCATCATCTGGAATACCATCTCCATCTAAATCTCTTTTTGATACAAGTGCCACTTCATCCCCACTGGTACAAACGCCATTGGTAATCGTCCATGTTAGCACCGCATCGGTGGTTCCTTCAGCAACAGTCACCATACTAGTTGGACTATTAACATCGGCAATGGTCACCTCCCCACTGATAACACTCCATACTCCTGTACCAATACTTGGCGTCTTTGCTGCTAGGATAAAGGTGGGATTGTTTATTTGGGTTTGGTCTGGACCTGCATCGGCTTTTACGGAGACATCGTTTGTTAAAACAACTTCATCTGAGGAGGTAATTGTCCCATTGGTAATTGTCCATTTTAAAGTGGCCGAACTACCTGCTACTATACCTGTTACGGTAGAAGTTCGACTAGCTGTTGTCGTTATATTCGCCGTTCCACTGACGACCGACCATCTACCTATACCAATATCTGGGGCATTACCTGCTAAGATAAAATCGCTATCATTACATTGGGATTGGTCTGGACCTGCATTGGCAGCAGTACCAGAGCAACCATGCGCATCTACACTTACACCATCTGGTGTATTAGGACAAGAGTCTTCACAATCAAGAACACCGTCTTTATCCAAATCTAATTGATTACCTGGATTGCCACATTTATTATTATCAGCAATTACTTCAGCGGCAGAATTACACCCACTATTATTATTGACAATAGTTACCTCCCTGACTGCTATGAAATCGAAGAGAGATAAACAGTTGCTTAATAATGCATTATTGGTAATAAAAATATCCCCCTCAACACTTTGGATATTTTCTAAACCATTTAAACTAGATAAATCTTTATTATAAGTAATATTTAAATCCCCACCTATACTTTTAATATTCGACAAAGAAGTTAGGTTCGCAATATCCGAATTCGCAAAAGCGCCGCCGATGGTTAAACTTCCTGAAATATGAGTAGTGGTCGGATTAAAATTATTAACCGCAGTTTGCGTCGCCAAAGTAACTTGTGCGTTGGTTTGCCAAGCGCTAAGCAGCAGACTCAGTCCTATTAAGTATTTTTTAATAGAATTTAGGTTTTTCAAGGTAATCTCATACATTGTTTATAGGTTTTATTTTTGAAGAAGACTAATAATTAACTAGTGATGAGTTGCGAGTTTCTTACCTCTCAACTCATCACGAAATTAGACTTGTTACCCTTTGAAAAATAGCTATATGAAACTTGATTTTTTGTGGTAATTTTTGCTAAAAAATCAATGAATAGCCTAGCTATTAATTGATTTTTTAGTGGAAAATAAGAGAAAAATGCTGTTTCCGAAAGCGGTAATTTTAAAGGGTAATATGTTTATTATAAATTTTTTACTAAAAATCATCTTTGCCAAAATACTTAGCAACAGATAATAGTTAGCAAAAACTATGTTAGCTTAAAAAACAAAAAGGCAATTGAAGAATTACCTATTTTATAAGATGTCCCTTTGTGTTTTTTCAATTTCTCTTTTAATCGAGTAGGCAACCAAGGATTAACAGATACCCGTTCGATTTTGTCTATACAGTCTAACGTTTTTTGAATTTCTTCTTCAATTGTAAATTTTTTATTTTCCATATTTTGTAGTTGTGAAGTATGATTGAGCATTATGGTTTGGCAGTTAAGTAGCAAAACTGGCAAACCATAATGCTCAATCGATTTTTAGTTAATCATTTCTTTTTCATAATAAGTTCTCAAGGTCTTCTGTAAATTCTTTTTTGCTCTAAACATTAAAGACTCCACAGCAGATAAGGTAATTTCTAAAACAGCTGCGACTTCCTTATAAGGCATATCTTCAATTTTTGTCAAAGTATATACCGTTCTCTGATTGTCAGGCAATTGGTCAATTGCCGCATATAGTATCTTAGTTCTTTCTTTATTTTCTAAGGCAACACCAGGATGATTAAATTCATCTTTCACCTCAATCGGTTTATCATCCACCCCGACTAAGGACTGTAAAAAAGAAATACGCTTCTTTCTTTTTTTAGCTTTCAAATGGTCCAGTGATTTAGTTACCGCCACCCTATAAATCCAAGTAGACAATTTAGCATCACCTCTAAATTTAGAAATGGAGCGAAAAATTTCAATAAAAGCTTCTTGACAAATATCTTCCGCATCTTCCATATTGGGCACAAACCCTAAACATGTATTTATCACTCGTTCTTGATGTGTTTCAACTAATTGGCTAAAAGCAATTTGGCAACCTTTTTTCAAGGCATTGATTTGTTCATGGTCATTAAAAATTGCTGTTGATACTTGCATTGATTTACAGTTTAGAAGATGGATAAAATAAAAACTTGTGTTGCCAAGGGGATTTTTTTACTTACCATTAATTTAGACCTAGGCATCCCTGGGCGCGCTGATGACAACACCTTGAATTTCAATTAATTATGCATCAATTTAATTACTAAGCTGGTAAGCTATTTGTCTATATAAGTCGGTACAAAAGGGCTTGTACCCAAAAAAAAAGAATTATTTTAAAAAAAATATAAAAGGAAGGAAGGGCAGGTCCGATACACAAAAAATTTTCATTTAGGATACTCCAGTCCCTACACACATAAATCTATTTCCTAAAAACAAATTTCTTTTGCATTAAATAATTATAAGTAACCCCAACCAACAAGGCAACTAACACTTTTGCCCATATATAATTTAAAGGAGAGTATTCCGTTAATAAATACAGGCCAAGTGTATTCAAAATTAAACTACCTAAAGAAACCAAAGCGTATCTTCCTGCTTGTCCCGAAATAGAATCAGTAGCTGACTGAAACGCCCAATATCTACCAATAAGAAAGTTGGTTATTGCCCCTAAGCTGGCCCCAATCACATTAGCGGTCACATACCATATTCCCAGTATTTCGACTAAACCTATTACAATGGCATAATCTACTACTGTTCCTAAAAAAGCAGCAATTTGTGCTTTAGCAAATTGTTTTTTGTTAAAAATATTTTTGATAATAAAAAAGTTAACAGAGGTTATGCAAAATAAACAGGGAATCGCAAAATTTGTATAAGTAATTCAAGTTGCGGACAATTCTTAAAGAAAGAAAACCTGCCTATGCCGGCAGCAGATGCGTTAATTTTTGGTGCATTTTACTTGCTTCGCCGTAAAATTTCCAAAAATTGCCTTATTTCCTTTCATTGTCCGCAACTTGGGTTACGTAATCGGAGATTACAGGTTATAAAAGGAAATTAGAAGTTATTACTATTGTTAGAGATTTTTCGATAAACAAATCAAGGATGGGATTAATGAGTAAATACCACCAAATAACTTTAATAACTTTTAATAACCTGCAATAACTTTTTTATTCTAAAGGTTATGAAAGTAACATTAGTAGTTAATTCAAATTAAGAACAGTATGAGCTGTAAAACAATATTTCCATAAATTCCTGCTAAAACATCATCCAACATTACGCCCCATCCGTTTTCAAAAGCCTCCATTTTGCGAATGCCAAGCGGTTTCGCAATATCAAAAAATCTAAAAAGGACAAAGCCTATGAAGATATTTTGCCAAGTCAATGGCACAAAAAGTAAGTTTATCCAAACCCCTATCATCTCGTCTATTACTACTCTGGAAGGGTCTTCTCCCCACTCAGCCTGCAAATTACGAGTTGCCCACACGCCCAATAAAGTTGTTAAAGTGATTATAATTATAAACCCTATTTGAAATTTGGTGTTATTATTGAACCCGATACTATGCACATACCCTCCGAGTAGTATACAAGCCAAAATGGCACCAGCAGTACCAGGTGCAAAAGGGGAATAGCCTGTACCAAAACCAGTGGCTATTGTTTTGTAAATAAATTTCAATGATTTTTTTTTCGTAAAAGAATAGCGCAAAGGTAAAAATTATAGCCGAAGTAGTTTAGGCTAAAATTAAGTAAGTATATGCATTAAAAACCGTAAAATAACCATTCAAATTGTTCATTATCAAGCAGATACGGTAAAAAAAATATTTATTATTTGTTCATTTTAGTAGTAAATAAAAATCAGGAATATTAGACTATTCAAAATAAAGTCAAAACTTTAGTCTAAATTGGGAATCAATTCATCTTATTTTCCCTTTAGAAATAGAATTTTTAAGTATTTTTGCTCTTGATGTATAAATGATAATTTTGAATTGATGTTGAAAATTATCTTAAGCCCTAACAAGTATATGAAGATACATAAAGAAGGATATAAAATATTAGTTGTTGTAGCAATTGGATTAGCAATATTAAATGCCCTAGTATTCTGGTTAATTCCAAATTGGTTAACCTTATCGTATATAGCCACAGGTATTTTATTTCTTTTAGTACTACAATTTTTCCGTTCTCCCTGGCGAGAAATCATGATGCCAGACGATAATTTAGTCTATGCACCAGCAGACGGCAAAATAGTGGCAATAGAAGAGGTAAATGAAGAGGAATATTTTGAAGACAAGAGGATACAAATATCTATTTTCATGTCACCAACCAATGTACATGTCAACAGAAATCCAATTGGTGGAACAGTCAATTATTTCCGCTATCATCCGGGAAAATATTTAGTAGCATGGCATCCAAAATCTTCTACTGAAAATGAACGAACTACTGTCGTAATTGGCAATGGAGATACAGAAATATTACTTCGACAAATTGCTGGAGCAGTAGCCAAGAGAATAGTCAACTATTTAAATGTTGGTGAAGAAGTACAACAAGGAGATGAAATGGGTTTTATAAAATTTGGCTCACGAGTAGATTTATTTCTACCACTAGATGCTAAAATAGAAGTTAAACTAAATCAAAAAGTAAAAGGCAATAGAACAATTATTGCCAAAACAAATTAATAACATAACGATTAAAATAGCAAGACTCAATAGCTATTGTTTAATCTAAATCCGCTATTCGACAAGTATTCGAATAGCGGATTTTTTCTTGTTACCATTACGTCAAAACGCTTACTATTTTTTGAAAATTAATTTATTTAGAATATCTTTGGTAGGAACCTAAAAAGTTCGAAAACCGATATTTTTCCACTTACCGATTAAATCAACCTAATTAGGGGTCTATAATTGCAAAATTTGGCAACACCTTTGCAATTACTATACTTTAAAACCATTCCCAATAATTGTTCCTATAACACCATTTGATAATAAATCGACTCGATTTAAAATTATACCGACACCCATGAAAAAGAAACTAACTACTCAATCAATTAGTCTCCCTACACTTATTATAGCCTTCCTAGGATTATTTGGCACTAATCTATCTGCCCAAATTGTATTAGGAACAGGAAATTTAAGTACTAAAACTATTTCCTGTGGCAGCAGTCAATCGTTTACAGACGATGGGACAACAGATGGTCTATACTTAGATAATGTCGCAAGAAAAGACTCCATCATTATCTGTCCAAGTACTAATGGCAGCCAAATAAAGGTCAGTTTTACCAAATTTGATATTGCGAATGGTGATAGATTATTGGTCTACGAAGGCGACATTAACAAAAATCCTACGACAACTTACAAATCGGCTACAGGCGTTGGAGCATCTACTGCATTTGGTGGTTGGGTACAAGCAGATTGTGACCCATCGGTTAACCCAACAGGTTGTTTAACATTTGTATTAGAGACTAATGGAGATAATGGAAAAGGCATAGGCTGGGAAGCGACAGTAACCTGTGAAGGTAGTGGCATAGCGGTAAAATGTCCTTCCAATATATCTGTTTCCGATGATTGTAACAATTTAGATGGCATGGTAACCGTGACCATCCCATTACCAACATTTACCACTTGTGGCGGGACTGCTAATGCGATGGTAAACATCACCTCTAATTGTTCTGCCATTACAGGTGGTACGTACTTAGCAAATGGAGGAACTTTGGGTACTTTTACTATTCCCTTGGGTTCTTATACAATCACAGCGACGTCTGTAGCGGATAATTCAAAAAAATGCACCTATTTTGTGGTAGCAGACCAACCAAATATTAGTTGTAATGACAACCTTACCTCTAGCATTGGATTTGGATGTACTGCAAGGATAAGTGTAGATGATATTATTGAAAATCCATGTGTCGGTAGCGGAACGACTTATAAAATTTCCATTAATCTTGGTTCCAAAGCGGGTACTAAATCTATTACTGTTGACGGTTCTAGCTTTAGCACTTTAAATGCCAACGGACTAGACATCTCATCAAGTGATTTTAATTGTGGTTCAGAATATCCAGTCGAAATCACCAGAATAGTAAGTTTTACAGGATGTGGCAGTGGGACTAGTTTATCAACAAGTTGTACAGGCAGCATTAAATTTGTAGATAACACCGCACCGTCTATTTTTGTAACTGCTCCTACCTTAACAACTTGTGGAAATCTTACAGATGCTGCCGTCAAAAAACAATTAACCATTAATGTATCTGATAATTGTGACGTCAAAGACACCATTGTTAGTATTGGTGCTTTCCCTTCTAATTTTTGTAGTAGTAATTTAAGTGTACCCGTAACCGTGACCGCTGTAGATTATTGTGGAAATTCAAAATCAGAGACCTTTAATGTAAAAATAATTCGACCTACCACCTTTTTTGCACCTAAAGATACGGTACTAAATTGTGGTTCAGGTACCGACCCTTCTATAGCGGGATATCCTGTATTGGATACTGATGGAGATGGAAAAGGAGATTTACCAATTATTGACAATACTTGCAATTTTATTCCAATATATACGGACCAAACAGTAACTGCTAATAATAGTCGAACGACTAAAATTTTTAGAACTTGGCAAATCAAGGATTGGTGTAATCAAGCTGTTCCTGTTACTTTACCAGTTCAAGTTATCGAATTAAAAGATACTGGGAAACCAAGTATTAATTGCCCATCAGGTAATCAAAAAGGGACAAAGAACAATCCTTATACGGTTAATGCTAATAGTAATAATTGTACAGGAACTGTTAGTTTAACTCCGCCAACGGCAACAGATGATTGCGGTGGGGCTGTAACCGTTTCCTTAAATAGTGCAGTTAATATTTCAGACAAAACCACGCATAATAATGTTACTAGTTTACCAATTGGCGATTATTACGCTATCTATTTTGGTAAAGATGCTACGGGTAATCGTTCAGATACTTGTAAAATTTACTTTAGTGTAAAAGATGGAAATGCACCACAAGCGATTTGTGTAGACGAATTGAATGTATCTTTTGTCAATAATTTAGCGACTATTAAAGTAGCGGATGTTGATGCAGGGAGTTCGGATAATTGTGGAAGTGTCACTAAGGAAATCAAAAAAGAAGGTGGTATTTGGGGCCAAACGGTTAGTTTGACTTGCGAAGATGTAAATAATAATGGAAAGGTATACTTAAGGGTTAGGGACAGTAACGGAGGAGAAAATACTTGTTCTATTAAAATTACGGGTAAAGATTCCACTATACCAGAATGTGGGGTATTAAATAATCAAACCTTAGCTTGCGAAGATTTCCACGTCGAAGAATTTGGCGCAACAACGGATGCTAATGACAGCAAAGACTTTGATGATACTGAATACGTAGCATTAACTGGCGCTTTAAAAACAGCATATAACGAAGCCTTTGGTAATCCTGATTGCTCTGATAACTTAACTTGTGGTACTGCAAGTATTGAACAAGAATATCAATTGGTCCCAGCAAGTTGCGGAGAAACAAAAATCAAAAGACGTTACCGAGCAACGGACAATGCTAACAATCAATCGGCTTGGAAAGAGCAATTAATTACCTTAACGGTCAATAAAGATTTTAGCGTAACTTTTCCATCAGATTGGACTGGCAACTGTGGAGATAATTTTCCTGCAGCTGATTTAAATTTAGCAACAGGAGGATGCAGTATCTTAGCATGGACCCATAAGGACCAACGATTCGAAGGCGTCAATGATGCTTGTTATTACATTGAGCGGACCTATTCGGTAACCAATTGGTGTAACCATACTGCAGGCGAAACACCCTTGGTAATTAGTAGACCAGTGGACGAACATGACTTCAGTAATGGGCAAACAGTCACACAAGTAACTGCTGGTAGTGCAGGTGTTTTTGAATACGTTCAAATTTTAAAAGTTACGGATAATATTGCTCCAGTCATTACAGTAGTAACAACAGACGAATGTTTAGTAGGTACCAGTTGTGAAGCTCAAAAATCCTTTTCTATTACTGCCAACGATTGTTTAGGAACAGATGGTTTGAGCTACAGTTATGAGTTTATAGAAGATGGCACTATTAAATTAAGTGGGCAAGCAACTAATTTCTCCGCGAACGTGAGTAATAAAAGCTATGAGGTAAAATGGACGGTCAACGATAACTGTGGGAATACTGCCTCCGAAAAAGTGGCTTATACTTTTAAAGATTGTACCAAACCTACTCCATTCTGTTTAGATGGTGTGGCGACCGTAATTGATAATAATGGAAAAGCAACCGTTTGGGCAAAAGATATCAATCAGAAATCTGCAGATAATTGTTCAGCAGAAGCCAATTTAGCCTTAAGAATTTATCACCCAAGTTTAGGGATAGACCGACCATCCAACGATGCGGATGGTACAACCGTTTTAGCATTACCATCAAATATTGAATTAGGCTGTGAGGAGTTGGGCAATCAAGCAGTAGATTTATATGTGATTGACGAAGCAGGAAATTGGGATTACTGTACGGGCAGCGTATTTATTCAGGATGGAAATGGAACTTGTGGCACAGATGGTCTTTTTGACCCTAATGTAGTGGCAAAAGTTGCAGGTGGTATCCTAAGTGCATCCAATATCCCTTTAGCAGGTGTAGAAGTTTCCGCTAAAGGCACTGCTTTATTCGAGCAAACAGTTACGACCACCGAATCGGGTATATTTGAATTAAGTTTACCTAAAGGAATTGGGTATACTATTTCCTTTACCAAAGAAGATGACCCTGCCAATGGTTTAACTACTTTTGATGTTTTACTCGTTGGAAAACACATTCTAGGCATTACTCCTTTCGAGGCTAATTGGCAACATTTAGCTGCAGATATGAATAAATCAGGAAGTGTCACAGCATTTGACATGGTGAACATGCGTCAAATCATTTTGGGAATTACAGCAGGAGATTATGCAGATAATCCTTGGAGGTATGTACCTGCTAGTGGAGCATTCACAAATGGCAATGGTACAGATGAGGTGTCTTTAACAGAAGGCATTTTAATCCCAACCTTATCGGAAGAAGTAACAACCTTAGATTTTATCGCTATCAAAATGGGTGATTTAAATAGAAGTGTACAAATTGGAGATTTTGCTAAAACAGACGATAGAAATAATAATGAGCCGCTGGTTTTTAATTTTCAAGACCAATATGTAAAAAGTGGAGAGAACGTCAATCTAGCTATTCCTACAATGGCTTTACAAGACATTCAAAGTTTACAATTTGGATTATCTTTTGAAGGCTTAACCCTCTTAGAAATAGAAAGCGGACAAGGTCAAAATCAACATATTGCTCAAAACAAGGACCATGAAGTTGTCATTTCTTGGGATAAATACAGTGCGACATCAAACAAACAGCCTAATCTATTTACGTTAAAGTTTGTGTCAGAAACAACGGGGTATTTAAGCGAAATCATTCAATTATCTAATAGCATCTTAACGGAAGCTGTAGATGAAAAAGAAGTATTCTCCAAAGTAGCTATAGATTTTGGGCCGATTGCAGCCAACGATTTCAAACTATATCAAAATACACCAAATCCATTTACAGAAAATACAAGAATTGGTTTTGATTTAAATCAAAAAAGCGAAGTACTGCTAGAAATCTTTAACCTTCAAGGTGCATTGTTGAAACAA
>CALJVJ010000118.1 GCA_937974625.1 uncultured Saprospiraceae bacterium | reverse complement strand
CGACTGGAAGGAGTTTATTTTGACAAGAATTTTGGTTACTTTTTTTCGAATGAAAAAGTAACAAATGCTTAACATAACTCCAATAACTTCATTTTTATAAGTATCATATTTTGGAATGTAAGTTTTGTCCTGTACTTAGATAAAATTTAGTAAAGTTTAAAATTTAGATTATTCAAAAGGAAGCAGCTATCATAGAGATGAGATAGCTGTTTCTACTTGAATATTCAAAGCATCAATTAGTTATTTACATTTAATCTTCCTTATCTTATCTATTACTTATAGTAATCCATTTCAAAAAAATCCCTTCCTATCAAATGGAGTAATCCAACAGTAAAATTATCCTATAAAAATTAGCTTAGCACTTTTCGAAATTCCCCTCAATATTGATTACTTTTGTTTTTATTCGTTAAGATTTTGTAAAAGAAAAATAAACAGCTACACATTTAATGTTTGCCAAAAAGTTATTACCCACACCTATCAATTCTGATATAAACTATCTCTTTTGGGGGTTAGTTGGGACTATACTATTAGGCATCACACTAGGCATAGCAACAGAGATTTATGTGCTATTTGGCTTACCTGTTTTGTATTTAGGTGCATATTTAGCCATCGTTGATTTCAGAAAAATCTTTTATTTACTATTAGCCACGATTCCATTATCTACGGAAGTCAACTTACCCGGAGGATTTGGGACAGATTTTCCGTCAGAGTTATTGGTTATCGTTTTGATGGGCATCTACCTACTGTATTTACTTAAAAATGGAACTCGATTAAATAGCCATTTTTTTAAACATCCCATTACCTTATTGTTGTTACTGCACATCGCATGGATTGGCATAACGAGCTTACACGCAGGCGAAAAGATAATTTCTTTAAAATTTCTGTTAGCTAAAATCTGGTACGTAACCACCTATTATTTTTTAGCAGGGCTCCTATTAAAAACAGAAAAAGACCTTAAAACCTTCTTTAAATGGGTTTTCATCCCCTTATTATTTACGGTAATTATCGTCATGATTCGCCATGCATTAGATGGGTTTTCGTTTGAAGGCATTAACTCCGTTTTAAATCCATTTTATCGAAACCATGTCAATTATGCCGCTATTTTAGTGGTATTTTTTCCATTTTTATGGTATGCTCCCAATTGGACAAAAAAGTATTCTTGGAAATGGTGGGCATTGATTGGTAGCATTTTCTTTTTTTTAGTTGCCATTTATTTATCTTACACACGAGCAGCCTATGTTTGTTTATTATTGGCTCCTTTGGTTTATCTAATCATCCGATTACGATTGATGAAAGTAGTCATAGGAGCAGTATTAATTACAGGAATCATAGGTGTAAATTTTGTAGCTACGAATAATAAATACCTTGATTTTGCCCCCGACTATAATAAGGCTATTGCCCACAAAAAATTTGACAATTTATTGGATGCTACAGCTAAAGGAGAGGATGTATCCACGATGGAACGCGTTTATCGTTGGGTGGCAGGTTTTTATATGGTCGCCGAAAAACCATTGACGGGATTTGGACCGGGCAATTTTTATCCTTATTATTCCCAATATACAGTCAATAGTTTTGAAACATATGTGAGTGACAACCCTGAAAAATCAGGGATTCATAGCTATTATTTGATGATTGCAGTGGAACAAGGAATCATTGGGTTGATATTATTTTTAGCTTTATGCTTTGCAGTATTATTAAAAGCAGAACAATTGTATCATCGCACAAAGTCAGCCATCACTAGACGCAGTATTTTAATGGTAACCTTATCCATCGTCACCATAGAAGCTTTATGTTTGATAAATGATATGATTGAAACTGACAAAGTAGGTGCTTTTTTCTTTATGGGCATGGCAATTTTAGTTAACTTAGAGCAAAACATAATTAGGGAATAGGTAGCGGAAAAACAACGAAAAACTAACCAGCAAGCAAGTGTATTTTCGTAAGCAGCACATAAAAATTAGACAACTGATTTATGAGAAAAATAATAGAAAAAAAGCTAATGCTCTCCTGCTTATTGACCATTTTAGGAATGGGTACCATCCTTGCGCAATCAAATACAACTTTATTCACCTCTGTAAGTGCAGACCAAACTAATATTCATTTTAATAATCAATTGGAAGACACCAAAAATCATAGCATTATGATTTATTCCAATTATTATGGAGGTGCAGGAGTTGGTGTAGGAGATGTCAATAATGATGGTTTAGCAGATGTCTTTTTTGCGGGAAATTTGGTAGCCGATAAACTCTATTTAAATCAAGGGAAATTTTCATTTGAAGACATCACCGATTCGGCAGGCATCCTCGATAACGGCGGTTGGTCATCCGGAGTTGTAATGGCAGATGTCAATGGAGATGGTTGGTTGGATATTTATGTGACGAGAGAGTTGTATGACGGCCAACCCGAATTGAGAAGGAATAAATTATATATCAATAATGGCGCTTCAAAAAAAGGACAGCAAGTCACCTTCACAGAAAGTGCTGCCGCCTATGGCATTGATAATTCAGAACGAACGCGACATGCAACTTTTCTAGATTTTGATAAGGATGGAGATTTAGATTTGTTTTTACTCAATCAACCACCAAATCCAGGAGATTATTCTACTTTTTATGGGACGGAATTATTACAAGACCAATATCGGCCAAAATTATACGAAAATCAGGGGCAAACTTTTGTAGATATTTCTGAAAAAGCAGGCTTTGACCAGACAGGTTTTCCCAATAGTGTAACGGCAAGCGATTTGAACGGAGACGGTTGGACAGACCTCTTTGTCGCCAATGATTTTTGGGTCGGGGACTGGTATTACATCAATAATGGAGACGGAACTTTTACGGATAAAATTCAAGATTATGCTCGACATACCTCATTCAGTAGTATGGGCGTAGATGCGGCGGATATTAATAATGATGGACTTTTGGATATAGGTGTAGTGGACATGGTCGCAGAAGATAACTATCGCCAAAAAGCCAATATGAGTGGCATGAATCCTGCTGCCTTTTGGAAAGTAGTCAATGATGGTGGTCATTATCAGTACATGTTTAATATGCTGCATTTGAATACGGGCGAGGGACAATTGAGTGACGTTGCCCAAATGGCAAATGTGGCAAATACAGATTGGAGTTGGTCTATTTTAATGCCTGATTTGGACAACGATGGTTGGAAAGATATGTATATCACCAATGGATTGATGCGAGATATTCGGAATAAGGATGCTTCCAAAACCTTTCCAAAGTTTATAGAATCTGCTTTGCATAAATTTGTGCAAGAAAATCCCAATCCAGAAAATATAAGCATTTGGGATATTGTGGATATTAATGAAGCATTGGCATTAGTACCTTCCGAAAAATTGAAGAATTTTGTTTTTAAAAATAATGGAGATTTAACTTTCAGTAAAAAAACGGAAGACTGGGGATTAGACCAAAAATCTTTTTCCAATGGTTCAGCATATGCAGATTTAGACAATGACGGTGACCTTGATTTAGTGGTCAATAATATCAACGACAAAGCCTTCATTTATGAAAATCACGCCAATGAAAAGGGGTCAAATTATATTAGGATTGACCCCATTGTAGATAAAAAAGGAGTGGTTACTTTTGGTACAAAAGTATGGATAACCACAAAGGCGGGGGAACAATTTTCTGAAATTACAGGCGTACGGGGCATGTATTCTACTAGTGAAACAATAGCTCATTTTGGCTTAGGCAAAATCACTGACATTCAAAAAGTTAAAGTCCGATGGCCTGATGGCAAAGAGCATATTATTAAAAATATTAAAGCCAATCAAACACTTAAAGTGAAGTACAGTGATGCTAAATCTACCGTTCCTGAAAAAGAGGTAAGCACTCCCCCACTCTTGCAAGATATCACTACCGAAATCGCACTCAATCATCGTCACGAGGAAAATAAATTTGATGATTTCAAACCACAAGTTTTATTACCGCATAAAATGTCTACCCAAGGCCCTGCTTTAGCGGCAGGAGACATCAATGGAGATGGATTGGAGGATTTCTATATAGGCGGCTCAGCAGGCAAAGCAGCTAGTCTATATACGCAAAACATCAATGGTAACTTTACGAAAATAGAGCGCGCTACCTTTGTTGCGGATAAACGTCCCGAAGATGTAGCTGCAGTATTTTTTGATTCAGATGGGGATAAAGATTTGGATTTGTATGTGGTTAGTGGCGGAAATGAAACCAAATTAAATAATAAAGCCTATCAAGATAGATTATACATCAATGACGGTTCGGGCAATTTCACTAAGGGAGAAGGTCTAATACCTGAATTTAAGATGAGTGGCTCAAAAGTTCGTCCAGCGGACTTTGATAAAGATGGCGACCTAGACCTTTTTATAGCAGGACGGCATATTCCTTGGGCGTATCCCGAACCAGCGAGTAGTGTTTTATTGGTGAATAATAATGGGAAATTTACAGATGCGACGAGCGACTTAGCGCCCCAATTAAAAGACATTGGTCTTGTCAACGATGCTAAGTGGTTTGATGCAGACCAAGATGGCTGGGAAGACCTAATTTTAGTTGGAGAATGGATGTCCCCCACTTTAATCAAAAATGAAAAAGGTAAAAGTTTTTCAATGGATAAAATCGAAGCTACGACTTCTCAAGGCTGGTGGTTTAGTGTCGAAACAGCAGATATGGATGGTGATGGTGATGAAGATATTATTGCAGGAAATTTAGGTTTAAATTATAAATATAAAGCTACAGAAAGTGAGCCATTTGAGATTTATTATTATGATTTCGATGATAATAATTCCAAAGATGTGGTTTTGACTTATTATAATTATGGCATTCAATATCCGTTGCGCGGCAAACAATGTTCTTCAGAGCAAATTCCCGAATTGAATAAGCAATTTAAGACCTATGATATTTTTGCCTCCTCCAATGTCTCTGAAATTTATGGAGATGATAAGCTAGCCAACGCCCTTCATTATGAGGCGACTACATTTGCCAGTACTTATTATGAGAATTTGGGGAATGGTGAATTTGAAGCACATCCATTGCCACAAATGGCACAACTATCCTCCATCAATGACTTTATCATTGATGATTTTAATGCCGATACCCATTTGGATATATTATTGGCTGGTAATTTATACAATGCAGAAGTAGAAACCACTCGAAATGATGCAGGATTTGGCTTATTATTAGCGGGTGATGGGAAAGGTGATTTTGAAACAGTTAATCGAAATGACAGTGGTTTTTTTGTACCTTATAATGTGAAGCAAATGGCAACGGTACGGAATAAGAATGGACGCTTGATTTTAGTGGGTTGTAACGATGATGAATTGCGTTTTTTCAAGTAATGCGGATTGTTAGTTCGCAGTAATTTCAGAACGGATTACCAATCCGCATTACTCAGATATATGATAATAAAACGGTTACCTTCAATGAAAAAGGTGGAAGATGAGCAATTTGATAGTATTTACCCTGAAGCAATTCAGCAATTAGCAGAAGACCATTTCACTCCTATCGAAGTAATACGTATCGCTAGTCAATTTTTGGTTCAACGAGCAGGAACGAGAGTTTTAGATATAGGTTCTGGAGCAGGTAAATTTTGTTTAGTTGGAGCAACATGTACCAAAGGACATTTTACAGGAGTAGAGCTAAGAGAAAACCTCCATTCAGCAGCTAATCAAGTGGTACAAGTTCAGCAATTGGATAATGTAGCATTTATACATTCCAATATAACTGAAATTGATTTTAAAGCATACAATGCCTTCTATTTTTACAATACTTTTTTTGAAAACATTATGTCCTTAGATAGGATTGACACTTCCATCGAATTAAATAAAAGCTTGTATAAAGCTTATTCTAATTGTGTCAAGGAAAAATTGGATGACATGCCTATAGGTACCAGATTAGTCACTTATTACAGTGCTTATGATGAAGTGCCTGAAAGTTATCGGATAGTAGAAAAAATGGATACAAAGAAAATTACGATGTGGGAGAAGATAGAATAAATTGAAGTTGACCTTAGGAAACTAACAACAAGAAGAACTTGACCTATAAACAGAAAATAATAAAGGCCTATTAACAAGTTAAAAGGCCTTTATTATTTTAGAATTTGTTGGCTAATGTTATATCAAAGAAACATTAACTGCATTCAATCCTTTTTGTCCTTCTTCTGTTTCGTAAGAAACTTTGTCTCCTTCGGTAATTTTAATACCATTTAATCCACTCACATGAACAAAAATATCCTTTCCACCATCTTCTGGCTCAATGAATCCAAATCCTTTGCCTTCGTTAAAAAATTTTACTGTACCGTTACTCATTATTAAATTATAATATAAAATGGCAAGATATAAGATTAATACCTTTACCACTACAATAATAAACAACTTTTTAATTTTTGTAGTTCAAATTATCTAATAATATTAGAAAATAGCATTTCTTTCTTACTAAAACCGCTATTTTCTTATCCTTTGTGCACTAAAACCGTCAAAAAATCAAATAGAAAAATAAAAAAAGGGAACAAACCGAAGTTTGCTCCCTAATGTCTTTTATCTACCCCCCGATGATAAAAGACACTCCAAAGATAAGAAATAGCTATTACCAATACCTGTTTAAGGTATTTTTTTGTGACAAGCACTTTTTTCAAAAAATAGTAAATAAAAATTATATACTTAAAATAATATTTCTTTATTGCTTGAATGTCTATACTTAAAACTTGATAAACAATGGTTATTTTTAATTATCCATAATCTATGGATGAATATTTTTAACTTAGGGTGACGCTATATGCATTATAAATTGTAAGAAAAAAGTTAGTTTTCTATAGGCAAAGGGGCATTTAGATAGGCTTTGCAAGGGAAGAATATATAAAATAAAACAAAAAAAGATATGCTTTTTAGCATATCTTTTCTTGTTTAAATCAATAGTAGTGAACGGCAAAATCAATAAAGTATTTACTAAGCGTCCACTAGATAATCAAGTCCAGTACTTAAATCGTTCAGGTTGATTATTTAAACTACTTAATTCAGAACGGTAACATTACCCTGCGTCTCATAAACATCCCCCGCTAGGCAGGTAACTTTTAAATAGTAGCCATAAACTGCAGTTTCAACAACTTCGCCATTAAAAGTCCCATCCCAACCAATATCTTGAGAATTAGATTCAAATACTTTTTCGCCCCAGCGATTGTAAATCGCAAAATAAACCGATTCAAGTGCATTTCCTCGGACATATAAAACATCGTTACTCCCATCTCCATTTGGTGTAAAAGCATTAGGGAAAAAGATATTTGGCTCCCCACATTCTACCTCCTTTACAAAGACGGTTACCTCTTGTGTAATAGAACAGCCAGTCGCGTCATCAATAATGGTCACTGTATAGGTAGTAGTTATATCAGGAGAAGCTACTTGTTCAAAACCAGACATACTTGCTAAAGTTGGACTAGGTTCCCAAGAAACACTATAATTTCCAGCAGGAGTAATATTTATTGGGGTAAATTCTCCTTTAAAAATAGTATCTCTCTCAGGAATAATCACCATGTCTTCTAAGGAAGAAACGGCAACCGTTTCCGTTAGGGTCAATGCACAACCAAAAGCATTTTTAAGATTAACGGTATAGTCTGTTGTCATACTAGGCTCCACTTCTATCGAATTTTGGTCTAATTCCGCACTAATAATTCCATCTGCATCTGTCCAGGCAAATTCGGTAATATCTTCGAATCCACTATTCACAATTTCTAAAAGTCCAGTCCCTCCTTCGCAAGGATCTGTATTATCAATAATAGCTGCATCTATAGCAAAATTTTCAATCGCCACCTCTGCGGTAACTGGACAATTATTTTCATCTGTCAACTTGACTTCATAGATACTTGGCTTGACCATTAATTCTGGTTCGGAGCTAATGACTTCCCCTGTATTTAAGTCTGTCCATTCAATAGCACTATTTTCAGGTCCTTTCACAAAAATTAAGCGTTCTTCCTCATCACAAACTTCCTCATCTTCACTTAGTTCAAATTCCTGTTCTTTTGGTACAGCAGCACTAACTACAGCTGTTCTGACACATTCTCCTTTGGTGATTTTTACTGTAAATTCGGCAGGTTTATTTGTCGTAGCAATAGGATTGGCAGACAGCGGATTATCCAATAATTCCGCAGGAGACCATTCATAAGTTGCTCCATCCATGATAGGATTAGGATTAAGTGCCGTAGGAATTCCTGGACAAATTTGCAAAGCTGTAGGAACAGTCGGTAAATTAAAAACTTTAAACGCTTGTGTTGTGGTGGTTCCATCATCACAGCCATTATCTGTTTGAATAGCTAAAGAAACATTCAAACTAGCATCTTCTGTAAGCGTAATCGTTGGATTTTGTTCTGTGGAAGTCATTCCATTACCAAAATCCCAATTCCAACTAGTAATAGTTCCAGGATTAACCGCAGATTTATCTTTAAAACTGATAAGTCCTTCATCTTGACAAGGGTCATATACAATTTCAAAATCTGCTGTTGTTTCTGCAGCCTCTACCAAACTCAATTTTTCACTATCCAAGACACCTCTATCTTCTGCACAAGGAACCGTTGGTTTCAAACGTAATTGTACGTCGTATTCTCCCGCTTCCGCATAAGTATGAGTAGGATTAATTTCATCAGAAGTATTACCATCTCCAAAATCCCAGAAATAATATTCAGAAGAAATACCCGGACTAGAGAAATCAATAGATAATCCATCACATTGAGGAGTCGAAGAAATACTGCCTTGAAAATCAGTTGGAATAGATTTCACGGTTACTTCTCTTTCTATACTACAACCAAAAGCATTGGTTCCTATTACTTTTATAATAGATTCCTCACCATCAGTTATTAAAACGGGACTAGCAGTACCCTGACCAGACACCACCAAATTAGCAGGTGACCATTCATAATTTACAATTCCTTCTCCTTCTAAAGTTACTTGGACTGGAGCTATATCACAGGTTAAAATTTGAGAAACTAAGTTACCTGCAATACCAGTCTTTTTGCTAACTACATAGGTTTGAGTAATCGAACAACTGCCTGCTGCGTGGTCCGTGATAGTTACAGTGTAAGTACCTTCGGATAAATCAATGCGGTCAATTACTTGATTGCCGGGGGTTAAATCAGCCCACGCTATGGTATAATTAGAATCAGCTCTTGGCAAATCCAAATCAATTGACCCCAAAGTCGTACATCCTTCGTCAATCACGGTGCCAGTAACCTGTATAGAATCATACCCTTCGACGGAGAAAAATTGGCGATTCAACTCAACTCCATCTCCATCTTTGGCAACAAAAATATAATTACCAAAAGCAGGTAAAGCATTTTCATCATAAATCATACCTTGCTCATCGGTAATCGTAGCACTAATCGGCTGTTTAAAACATCTAAAATTATTTAGATCATAAATTAGTTTACCCGTTTCGTCTTGACAGACGGTGAGTTCAGCAATAGTTGCTTCCATTGGTATCTCCAATTCAGGAATAGTAAAAGAAACAGTTGTATCACAGCCTCGATAATCATCCGTAATAGTAACGGTATAATCACCAGACAATAAATCGGTTCGAATAGAATCAGCTCCCCAACTATAGGAAACATTACCAAAAGAATTACCTACCTCAATCGTAGCCGCGCCAATTGGCAGACCACATTCAGGAATAGCGTCTACGGTAGCGGTTACCTCCAAAGCACAAATAAAACATTCTCCATTAATCATCACCTCGTTAACGGCTATACTGCACCCCCCCTCATCGGTGACAGTTACAGAATAGGCTCCGTTTTCGATATTTCGTCGGTCTCTGGGATTAATACCACCATCTAGGTCCTCCCAATTGTAGGTATAAGAACCATTTCCACCACTAGCTATTAACAGAATAGTGTTATTAACACTACAGGTTTTTGGGATAACTGTAACATTTAGTAGTAAAAAATCTGGTTCTGTAATTTCAAAGCAAGCTTCTCCAGCAATACAACCATTGCCATCAGTGACGACTAAACAATAATTGCCGACAGGTAAAGCTCTTGGATCATACTCTTTGCCGCCTTTGTCTGTAATCGTGACCCTAGCAGGGCCAACAAAATCGTTATTTTCTATCAATCTATAGTCAATTTTACCATCCATTCTTCCAGCACAACTTACATTAGATATGGTATCCAAGGCTATTGTTAAACTTTCTACATTATCTAATAAAGTAAATAAGACAGATTCTGTACATCCAGAAACGTTGTCCGTAACCGAGATGTCAAAAGTACCGCTAGGTAAATGATTCTGAGTAGCTCCTCCCCAACTGTAGCTATAATTGCCACTTCCACCTGCCACATCGATAGTTACCGAACCATTACTCAAGCCGCAGTCAGGACGTTGATTAATAATAGGGGTAAGGCTTAACCCACTTTCTAAATCAATTTTTACGGTTATAAAGTCTTTACAACCCTCTAAAAAAGGGTTGGTCACCGTCACTAGATATTCACCTGCGGATAAGTCATTTCTAAAATTACCAGTTCCGCCATCACTCCAATCAAAAGTTAAATTACCAGGTACTAATAAGGCGGTGCCTTTAGTTCCATTACATATCTCAGGGTTGCTTTGCAGCAACAGGACAGGTCCTACATTGGTATTGCCAATATTAATCGTTTCAACAATAGAACAGGCATTATTATCTTTCGAAGTAATTGTTACCTGGTAAGACCCCGCAGGTAAACCTATAGCACCAGTACCTGTAATGGCAGCATCAGACCATTGATAATTAAAATCATTATCATCGCCTGCCATCTCAATTTTCAAAGAACCATCGCTTACCCCACAATTAGCTTCAAACACCAAAGCTTTCTCTAAAACGGGTTGGGTACAATTACAACCGTCTGCAACAAAAGTGCTCGCAATATATTGGCAATCATTTCCGTCCGTAACAGTCACGCCATAAAAACCTGGGGTTAACCCAGTTAAGGTTTCTGAAGTACCACCATTTGACCAGTTAATAGTTAATCCATTTTTAGCCCCAGAAATAGTCAACGAAATACTGCCATCATTTCCAACACAACTAGCGGCACGAGTATCGGAAATAGCCGCCATTAAAGTACAAGTTGCATCGACTATTACCGTTATAGTCTCTACACAACCATTACCATCTGTTACTGTTACCGTATAACTTCCAGCAGGAACATTATTTATGGTAGCAGTCGTTCCCCCATTACTCCAAACATAAGTATAAGGCATTGTACCACCCGTAGCAGTCACGCTTGCAGTACCATCTGAGGTATTTAAGTCCGCTGCACTTGTTGAGGTTCCAACCAATACCAATGCAGGTGGTTCGTTAATTGTAATCCCTTTAATCGCTTGGCATCCATCAGAATCCGTAATGGTAACAAAATAGGTACCTGCTAAAATATCGCTGATACTAGAAGCAGAACCACCATTGCTCCAAGCGTAAGTATAACTTCCTGAACCACCTGTAACCGTCGCTGTAATTTCCCCTCCAGGAGTGTTATGACAAGGTAAATCTTTAACTTGTTCGGTAATCACTATTTGTGGGCTTTCGCTAATCGCAACAACGGCAGTTGCTTGACAGCCATTTCCATCTACTACCGTGACACTGTGATTTCCAGCACTTAAATTTTCAATCGTTTGTCCTGTTTCGCCATTAAACCATTCAAAAGCGTAAGGCTCAGAACCACCACTAGCAGACACAGTCGCCGAACCTGTTTGCTCCCCAAAACATACTTGCCCATTAATGGTTGTGGCAGTAATAGTTGGTAGTTCGTTAGCTACTAATAAAATATCTTGTTTACCAAAACATCCATTGGCATCAGAAACCAATACTTCATATTCTCCAGGCGTCAAAGTTGACACATTTTCGGAGGTGCTAATTGTAGCATTATCAGACTTGCGTACCCATTGATAATTAAAAGGGGCAACTCCACCAGTTATGCGCACTGCCGCTTGACCATTCGCTGCATTACCACAAGTCTTCCCATTCGTCTCTACTACAAAACCAAATCCTCCACCTGCTTGTCCAACGACGAGGTCCACAACAGCAGCACAATTTCTATAATTAGTAACGGTAACCGGGTAAGTTCCAGGCGTTAAATTGACTGCAAAACTTAAGTTAGATTCACCATTTGGCCATTCATATCTATAAGGAGGAGAATCTCCATTAGCTGTAATATATGCTCTTCCATCTCCTTCTCCCGGGCAAGTTTCAGGTACAATAGTTGTCGATAAAGCTGGGGGTTGGGACTGCAAAATCTCAGGACAAATCATAGTGGTACAACCATTACCATCTGTCACCGTCACAGAATATAAGCCCGGTTTCAATCCTTCTCTACGTGTACCGCCTTGACCATCTAATTCCCAAACAAAAGAATAATTCCCTGCTCCACCAGAGGCAATAACATTCATAGACCCATCTGCTTCAGCTCCACAGCTAACGTGAAAATAGTTGGCTTTAATTCGTAAAGGGTCTGGCGCTGGCAGCATAGTCGCTGCTTCGGCTCGACAACCATTGGCATCTGTCACCGTCACCATATACATCCCTCCTTCAAGGTCTGTCAGACTAGATTGGTTACTACCATCTGCCCAAAGATAGGTAAAGGGCGGAATTCCACCTTGGGGAACAACCACTACTTTTCCATCCTTCACGCCAGCACAAGAAATAGCCCGTTGGTTAAAGGTGACCAATAATTTATTAATCGCTTCTACCATGACGTGTGCATTTGCCTTGGCACCTAAAGCATCAACCACTGTAACATGGTAACCATCAGCCACTAAATTATTGATAGTAGCTGTCTCTCCCCCATTACTCCACTCATAGGTATAAGGAGCTGTCCCACCAGTCACTACGACGGTAGCACTCCCATTAGGGTCAGTGGCACAATTGGTCTTAGTGGCAGAAACGGAAAGCCTTAATGGGTCTTCAAAATTTGCCGCAAAGACACTGCTGCACATTCCTAGTATCAGCAAACCCGTAAGCCATAAAATTCTGTTGTTCATAAAAAATTGTTTCAATTTTCAATGGGGATTTATTACTGCGCCTTTTCGGATTTGATTTATTCACCTTCCGATTGGTCGCCTATGGTAATTTTTACAATTTGGACTTTTCTTTCTCTGGAAGCCTCTGGGCTATACACAGAGTTTTTCCTATCTCTAGGGTTTTCACTAATCTCCCTATTCGCTTTATCTTCTCCAAAGGAGACTTCTTTTAAAATCAGTGAACCATTCTCAATATATCGAAGTAACATACCATCTCTATAAGTAGAAAAATGATTCATCAAACAATCTACTCTTCTCTTACCTAAATTTGTATTATAATCCGTAGCCGCCAATGGACTAGCATATCCTCTAATAGAAATTACTGCTGAATTATTTCGTTGTAAATATTTAATCAACGTTTCGGAAAACACACCTAAAGTATCGTAATTCCCTTTCAATTCGTTATCAAAAAAATGGGTAACTTCATCCGATTTAGATGCTAACAATGCTATATCAGCGCCTTCCGTATAATTAGCTATGAATTCTCTTTTCTTTCTATAATAAGCAGAATACAACGCTTCATAATTAGTCTCTGTTGTAACCTCTCGACTCTTAGGGTCTGGAAAATCATTGTCAAAATAAAGCGTCAAAGGCAATAAATCGTCTAATTCGACCAATCCCCCTGGTTCTAAAAACAGGCGTTTGGTAATAGAGGTAATTCCATCTGATTCGGTATAGTCTCTCGTATTAAAATCCAAAGTATCCGTCGTATAACCTATCAAACTAGCAATCAAACGATAGTCTTTTTGAGAATAAATATCAAAGTAAAAATCATTCCCTTCAATATTATCTTTAATAAATCGTTCACCAGATTTAAGGTCAACTAACTGCACAATGCAATTTGTTAAAGGCTGTTGGGATTGGTTATCAAAAGTTAGTGCCGTCAAATCCATTTCAAAAATATCGGGCGCTAAAAATAAGTCTTTCTTTAAGGTAATAGATTGTGTAATCCCTCTGGTGTTAAAATCTAAGGTATCTCCAATAAAGCCTTCTTTAGTGGCTATTAAACGATACCGAACATCTTTAATCAGGTCATCAAATTGAAATTGATTGTCCAAAGAATTGGTTCGCGTATCTACTAATGCTGGTTCTCCCGATTCATCTAATTCAAAATCTCGACCTTCTGGCAATCGAAATAACTGCAAAGTCACTCCTTGCAAATCTTCCTTAGTAAAATCATCAAAAACCAAAGCTTCTAAATCAATATTGATAAAAGTGGCTGCAAAAATATCTTGACAGCCCATATCATATTCACTCAATCGCAAACAGCCTTCTCTACTAGAGGAAAAATAGCCATGGTCTCCCGATGGGTCTAGCGTAAAATGGGTATCATTAAAACTGCTATTTAGCGGATAACCCCCATGATTTATTGCTCCATCAGTATAGGTATATATATCATAACCGCCTAAACCAACTCTACCATCAGAACTAAAATAAAGTGTATTAGTTGGTTGGTGAAAAAACGGGGTCAAATCATTACCAACCGTATTTACAGCCGTATAATTTACAGGTGCAGAAAAGTCACCTTGTTCATTTAATTTAGTCATCCAAATATCCATTTTCCCTACACCGCCTGGACAATCTGAACTATACAAAAGTTGTGCTGTTCCAGCTGCATCATAAACCACAGTCGGATGCGTCGAAGTAAATCCCTTACGGTTAATATAATCTGGTAAGGCCACTGCCTCACTCCAACTATTATCTGCCTGTTTGTCTTGATAATAAATCTTACAACGAATTTTGCGGCTCTTTCCAGTATAATCACAAATCGTAAAATAAGCTCTTTGCTGATTGCTGGTAAAAGTCAGATGCGCCACAGATTTTTCTCTTTTATTAAACCCATCAATAGGAAATGCTGGACTATTCAAATCAGACCGCATGGTTTTAGCATACAATCTAGGTGGGTTCATCTTTTCCTCTTTTTCATATTTTAAAGAAGAAAAATAAAGGTCCTCTCCAATTAATAGTGGTGAAAAATCATTGAAGGCTGTGTTAACTTCCGTTCCTAGATGTTTGACATTATATTGATTATCCAGTCGTTTCGTTCGATTTACAGCGTATTTACAATCGTCTATATGCTTTTTCGCTAAAGCCAAATAATCGTTATCGATTGGAGGTGGACTAGAAATATACTGTTCAAAATAATCTAAAGCACCAGCATAATCTCCTTGTAGTTTTTTCATAGCCCCAACCTGAAAAATTGCAGAAGGATAATGGACTTCATCTCCCTTAATAGTATCTAATCTGACCACTCTTCTATATCCTGATTCAGCTAGACCTATAGCATGCATACGTCTTGCTACCTCCGAAAACTGAAATTGGTCATCAATAGCTAAGCTATCATAAGCACTAATACCAAAAAAGTCATCATTAGTAAAAAACTGTTGGCTATTAAGCGCTTCTTTTACTGCTTTTTCAAATCTTTCCGTTTGTGAAAAAGCAAACGTGTTTAGCGTAAAAATTAGAAAGAGGAGACTGTAGCATTTTTTCATTATACACTGCGTGTTAAAGATTTACAACATGTTTTAAATTAAAAGGGGTTATAAGATTCGTTTCTCTTTGTTCATTACTCAAAATAAGGTGGTTGTCAAAAGGATGATTTTGTAAAAGTCAGCTAGTAACAATCGTCTGTGACCAATACAAAAAACCTAAAACAATGGACAAATTTCAAATTCTTTAGGAGGTCGAACCTTTGAGAAAATGTAAATCGCCGAAAACTCAGGACCACCATTTCGATAAGAAGTAAAACTAAAAGGAGTCGTAGTAATATCGTAACTAAAGCCAAAAGACCACATTCTATAATCTACCATGACACTAGGTGCCCAAGCATCGCCTAATCGATAAGACAAGCTAAGCCCAAAAGCTAACTCTTCATCTCTTTTCTTATTTAGATGAATTTTTCCCATTCCACCAATCAATATTTCTTGGTGAGGCCCTTGAAATTGTCCAATGGCTTGCACGCCAAAGTCAAAAATTTCAGTTACCCCAAAAGTAGTCATTCCATAAACAGACAGTCGTCGGTCTAAATTATTTTCGCTCCCTCTGAAAAAACTCCGATTAGGAGTATTGACATGGTAAATAGAGGCGCCAAAATCCAGTTTCATTCGATTATCGACATTTTGAAAACGATAATTAATACCACCAGATAAATCCGGATAAAGTACAGAACTATTTTCAAAATTTTCTTGAGAAGAAAGGCTCCCATTGAAGGCATCACCATCATATTGGCTATCAACTCGTAAAGCGCTTACATCAAATCTTCGTTGAGCACCTCCAATTTGGACACCCGCCGTCAGATAATGTTTTTCCGACAACCTACGAGTAAAGGACCCTGAGAGGTGAACCCCAGTGTTACTCAATTTTAAATCGCCAGCTTCATCGTGGTTTAGATATAGACCAGCAGCAAAGAGGCTATTTTTCAAGTTAGAGTTGATAAACTTTTTGTCAACACCTCCAGAAAAAGTCATATAGTTGACAGGCACCTTATTCCATTGACTCCGATAATTACCAATAAAACGTAGGTCTCCTTTAAACAAACCTGTCAAAGCAGGATTGAGATTCATCGGAGAACGACCAAATTGGGAATAATGAATATCTTGAGCGTGAAGTTGAAAGCTCAACACCAAAAAAAAGGCGAGGACAATGTTTTTGAAAGAATGTAAAGTTTTTAGCACAGTTCTTAATTTTTATTAAAAACAAGTGGCTAAGTGTTGGGCAGTAATTTAAGGAAGGTGTCAAAATAATCGTAGATAAGAAGTTATATCAATAACTACTTATTGTAAAATGGTGTGGTGTTACTTTTTTGAACCTTTTTAAAAAACTACTTTTCTGAGTTAGCCTATTCTTTTTTGTAATCTCAATCAGTATGTAAAATTCCTTCAACAAACGGTATGGTATAGTGCTTCATTAAAGGAAAATAAACACAATATTTATAATCAATTAAGTACGGTAATAGTATCAATAGTTTGCAATAAATCCAATTTCATTCAATTAGCGGTGAAATACATATTACGTAGGACAGGAAATAAGTTCATCAATTCTTTAACCTATCTTTTGTCTGATGTAATACAATTAGCTAAAAATGTCACTAAAAGAGCGCTGAATGATAGTAAAGCATAAAAAATACCAACGCTTTTACTCTATTTCAAATAGTAATAGTATTGTTTAAAAGTTGCTTATCTCTTGTATATCGGTAGGGATAGTAAGTAAAGTAGGTTAAAACAATGTTTATGATAAGAGAATTAAGTCATTTAACAATAAGCATTATTCTAAAAAATGTAAGTTTCGGAAAGCAAATCTAATCTATTTTAGACATATATGTTTATAAAAACATTATTCATGTCAAAAATTAGCACATTTACCGAGCATAAACTTAAATTATACCCCTGCTATTCCTTTTCAAAACTAGCATTAATGCATCAAACACCAGAGGGGAGGTGATTAACATAAAGTAGGCTGTGAGGCTATCCCTAAAATTCAAACTAGAATTGCGTCACCTTTCGAATCAATTAATTGCATCTAAATTTATCTTCCAGTAAAAGGAATGCTCTATTCTAGAATATATAAATAATAACTAAATTATTGTTTTCACATTCCATAGTTCCCCTAACAATATTAGGAAGTTTTCCGCAAATAGTCAAGCATTTTGCTTGTCACAAAAACACATAAAGTTAATTTGACTACAAGTTTTTTATATGTAATAGAAATTTGTACAAGTCCTAATTTTTGAAAACTATATTAAAAAGCTTATCAATTTTAAAAGCTTAACAAAATTTATTAGGCAAGAATATTTTATGCAAATAAATCCTATTATCGAAAAAACGTTATTTTTACAGCTATAAAATGAAGTTCTTCAATCTTAAAATAAATTCAAATACCCAATTTTAATGCAACATTCACTCACTCGTACTGCCTATATTTTATTAGGCATTCTATTCCTTTTCCCTGCTTGTCAAACAGAAACCAGCACTAATAATGCTCCAAAAGTATTGGGCTCTGGTTTAAGTTTAAAAAACATGGATACCTCCGTTAAGCCCGGAGATAATTTTCAAATGTATGTCAACGGAAACTGGATAAAAGAAACCGAGATTCCAAGCGATAAATCTAGCTATGGCATCTTTCCTATACTCCAAGATAAGTCACAAGAAGACGTCAAAAAAATCATTGAATTTGCAGCAAGCACAGAAAATAAAGCTGGTTCTGATGAGCAAAAAGTAGGAGGACTTTATGCCTCTTTCATGGATATGGAATCTAGAAATTCACAAGGAAACCAGCCATTACAAGCAGAATTCGAAAAGATAGAATCAATTAAAAACCAGACGGATTTAGCGAGATATTTTGCACATGCAAACAAGCTTGGATATGCTGCGCCTTACGGTATGTTTGTATATACGGACATGAAGGACCCTAGCCAATATGCCTTGTATACATGGCAAGGAGGTCTAGGCTTGCCCGACAGGGAATATTACCTAAAGACAGATGAAAAA
>CALJVJ010000117.1 GCA_937974625.1 uncultured Saprospiraceae bacterium | reverse complement strand
AGAACTCCAAGTTCTGGAAGCTCTCCTTACGAAAAATTTTAGAATAAACACTAATAGTAAACAACAATCTATGTGGCTACTAGCCTTTCTAATCTTATTCCTAATAAGCATCACTTCATACTTGAAATTCCATCCACAATTCGGTGGAACCATGTCTGCAAGCGATAAAGCCCGCTATGCACAATCAAAAAATTGGGACGGAAAGAAATTTGTCAATCTGACCGAGACGACAATGGTTAGTTTTAATTTAGTCACCATTTTTAAGCTTCTACGAGAACAATTCGCTAATGCCAAAACAAAAGCACCGAAAGCATTAATTCCAGTCCAAACATTCGATGCTATAAAATTTAATAGTCAACGCAATCAACCCAAATTTATCTGGTATGGACATGCCGTATTATTACTTCAAATAAATGGCAAAAATCTGTTGATTGACCCGATGTTTGGACCTGATACAACGCCTATAGCACCAATGGCGAACAAACGATTCAGCAAAAATACCTTGGCAGTTATTGAGGAACTTCCACCGATTGATGCGGTCTTAATCACACATGACCATTATGACCATATAGATTATGCTAGTATTCAACAAATAAAAGGGAAAGTGGATACCTATTTTGTCAGTCTGGGTTCGGCTCGACATTTAATAAAATGGGGAATCGACACTGCTAAAATCACGGAGTTTGATTGGTGGGATACTATTAATTTTCATGGTATTGACCTTACTTTCACCCCTTCTCGTCACTTTTCTGGCAGAGGGTTATTCGATAGAGCAAAAGTACTTTGGGGAGGTTGGGTTTTCCAAACCACCAAACATAGTATCTACTGGTCAGGAGATGGCGGCTATGGAGAACATTTTAAAGAAGTCGGTGAAAAATTCGGTCCTTTCGATTGGGCTTTTATGGAATGTGGACAGTATAATAATGCTTGGCGACAGATACATTTATTCCCCGATGAAAGTGTGCAGGCAGGTATCGATGCGCAAGGCAAAATTTGTATTCCTTACCATTGGGGCGGGTTTGCTTTGGCGATGCATCCTTGGAAAGAGCCTATTGAGCAGTTTGTGGTGGCTGCGGAGGAAGTGCAATTGCCTATCTGTACGCCTAAGATTGGCGAAATTGTGGTTTTGGGGGAGGAACCAAATGAGCATTGGTGGGAAGTAATGGACTAAGCAACAAAAAATAATTATGCCTAATCAATCTAAGTTTCTATCTACTTTTCCTACCTTAGATTCATGAAACGTAGAAAATTCCTCAAAAATACATTGGCAGCAAGTGCTGCACTATCCCTTCCTTATTCTTGCAAAACAGTTAAAAGTAACTTGGCCACTCAAATAACAGATTGGAGTGCAATAGACTTATCCGAAGCCATTCGTGCAAAAACAGTTAGCTGTGTAGAAGTAATGACCGCCTATTTAAAACATATCCACCAATACAATCCTGTCTATAATGCAATCATCAGCATGGTCTCTGACGAGAAATTATTGATTCAAGCACAGAAAGCAGATGAAGCCTTAGCCAAAGGAGATTATTGGGGATGGATGCATGGCATGCCGCACGCGATTAAGGACCTAGCCCCCGTAGCAGGCATGCGATATACACAAGGTTCGTTGTTATTTAAAGACCGAATCGCAGAAGAAGATAGTCCACTGATAGCAAAAATTCGAAACGAAGGAGCGATATTTATTGGCAAAACCAATACACCTGAATTTGGTCTAGGCTCACAAACTTATAATCCAATTTTTGGAGCAACAGGAAGTGCTTATAATCCTAAGCTAACTGCAGGAGGCAGTAGTGGCGGTGCAGCTTGCGGATTGGGTACTCGAATGTTACCCGTAGCTGATGGTGGGGATATGATGGGTTCACTTCGGAATCCAGGCGCTTTTAATAATGTGATTGGATTTAGGCCAAGTACGACAGTAATAATGGAAGATGGAGATGCGACCAATCGGTTGCTTTGGACGAGTGGCCCAATGGGTAGAAATACACGAGATACTATACAATTGCTCCAAACAATGGCTAAAAGGCCTGTATTTAATGACTTAAAGCCACTTCCTTTAAAAGACGTGAAACTTGGTTGGATGGGTAATTTGGATAATTATTTAGCTATGGAATCGGGTATTGTTGAACTATGTGAAGCAGGTCTGAAAGACCTTTCTACGGCTGGTGCTATAGTTGAACCTATGTTACCAAAGTTTACTTTATCTGATTTGTGGTTGAGTTGGACGACGTTGCGTCATCATATCAGATTACAACAATTAGACTATTATGAGTTTCCTCAAAAACAAGATTTACTTAAACCAGAATTAATTTGGGAAATAGAACAAGGTAAAAGCTTCACAGAAGCAAATGTCGTCAATGCGGAGACGATTCGTTCGAATTGGTATACAGAACTAGAGCGTATGTTCGAGCAATACGATTTTTTAGTACTCCCAACCGCCCAAGTCTTCCCCTACTCTACTAAAACTCATTGGCCAAAAACAATCGACGGTCGAACAATGGATACCTATCATCGTTGGATGGAAGTCGTTATTTTAGGGAGTCTTGGTGGTATTCCTGCGGTGAATGTGCCTGTTGGATTCGATGACCAAGGTAGACCAATGGGTATGCAAATTATGGGTAAGTTTGGAGATGATAAACGAGTGTTGGAATTTGCTTTGGCTTATGAGGAAATTACGACACATTTGGGGGTACGACCAGAATTGGTTAGTTCCTAGAAGTAGAAAAAAGTGATTTAATTTAAAGTGCGCAAATATATTGCGTAGTTCCTATTTATCTTTGTTGTATTAATTAAATTATACGACTAACAATGAAAACCTTACAAAAAACAACTTGTCCTTGCTGCAAAAAAACAAAGGATAAATCAAAGATTCAACGTACTATTCAATTATTTCCATTTAACGGTGCATTCAAGGCTACCGAACAATCTTGGACCGATAGTTTTTTACAAGTCACTAATAATTATAAGGATTTGTATCAATGGGCTTGTGATACTTGTTTGAAAGATGGGAGTGCTATATTAGGAAAGCCTGCAAAACAAAATTATACCTTCAAAAGTCCAATGGATACAGCGGCTCCGTTTCTAGCCTATTTTGACAAAAGATATACTTGTCAGCAATGTAAAGATAAGTTTGTTTTCACCAAGTCAGAACAGCAGTATTGGTTTGAGGGGTTACAATTTGTCGTTTATTCAAAACCTATTCACTGCACGACTTGTAGAAAGGAAGTAAGAGGTATGAAAAAATTAAATACCGAACTATCTAATCTCTTAAAAGATGGACCACCAAAAACGGTCGCAGCACTAGAACAAGTAGCAGCAATCTATAAAGAAATGGGCGCAACAGAAAAGGAAAAAATGTATTTGGCTTTAGCTAAAAAGAAGAAAAGAGCAAGATAAATTAAGCTTTTCGGCTAACTTAATGACATTCAGTCTTCTATCTATCCTTATCAAAAATTCAAAAGCAGGTATCGGCACATGTTTTGCGTTCTAGTTTTCAGAACCAAAGATTATTTTTTATCTAAAATATAAACATGAAGCTACCCATTATTTCCTTTTTGATAGCCCTACTACCCATCTATTTGCAAGCACAAGACTTAACGGAAGGATTGATTGTCAATGACTTATCCGCCCACCCGATGCAAGAGATAGCCAAACCCGCTTATTTGAACACCATAACAGACCCATCATTTGGCACGACCATCAGAAGAATTTCTGATGCAGGACCAGGAGGTGTAATCGTTCCGATGTACAGTACCATACAAGCATGGAATGCGGATGAGTCGCTAATGATTCTCTACAATCAATCTGGTAGTTATCATGAATTATTGGATGGGATGACCTATCAAGTTATTAGAAAATTGGACGACATCAAGCCTGCTGATTTAGAACAGATTTTTTGGGATTTTAATGACCCTGATATTTTCTATTATCAAGACCGTCAAACCAATAATTTTATCAGGTATTATGTAAAAGCGCAGGTTAAAGAATCGCTTGTAGACCTTGAATCCGTCTTAAATTGTAATGGGATATATATGGGCAATGATATTCAAATGATGTCCTGGGATTCTGACGTTTTTGCCTTCCGTTGTAATAATGAAACTTCCTACGCTTATCGTTTATCGACAGGAGAACTAACTACTTTTAATGTAGGAGATGCGGGTAATACCGCCATGTCTGTCGCACCAAGTGGAAATAGATTTTACCATAAAAGTAGCGTTTATGATAAATCTGGTAACAACGTGATGAACCTAAATGAAAGCTCCACTGAACATTCCTGTATCGGAAAATTGGCGAATGGCAACGATGCTCATTTTGCCATAGCTTTTGCACAAGGACCACAAGGCGGTTGTATTGGGGACATCATCGCACATGATTTGACGAGTGGGACTTGCTTTCCAATCATCAGTCAAAGTCAAGGATATGATTATCCGCAATCAGGCACCCATATTTCCGCATTGGCGCACAAGAATACAGAAGGTGGCTGGATGGCAGCTTCGATGGTCGGTTATGACCGAAACGGTCAAGCCTTATTGGACCAAGAACTAGTTATCGCCAAAGCCGAAAAAGGAAATATCAAAGTCTGTAGAATTGGTCACCATAGAAGCGATGAAGAAGAATATGATTATTGGGGAGAACCGCATGCCGTCATCAGCCCGACAGGGACAAGGGTTTTATTTGGCTCGGATTGGAGTGGTTCAGAAGATGGTCAGTCCGTAGATTCTTATGTGGTAGAATTGCCTTCATTTGGTACGACAGTTCCAACGAAGGAAGTTCTCCAACAACAGCAAGGCTATAAAGTGGTGCCAAATCCATTTAATGAGCGTGCCCTACTTGAATTTGATAATCCTAATAATAAGCAACTATTTATAACGCTTTATAGTGCTGATGGCAAAGTGATGCAGACAAGCAAAACTACTTCGAACAATTATCCAATAGAAGCAAGCCAATTTAATCCAGGACTATACTTTTTCTTGATAACAGATTTCGAAGGAAATCATATCAGCGGAAAATTTATAAAAGCATAAAATTTTAAGTATTAAGACTGAAGAGTATCTTTAGCCACCTCTAATAACCAATTCCTGCTCGTCAGCAGTTCAGTTGCGTTTATTTTTTCGATAATCTTAGGCATTTTTTCGGGCTTCGCTCTCAATATTTGTTGTAGTAATGAAGTAAAATTAAGATAGGTCACCTTAAAAGAATTTGAAATTTGCTTATTACGTCGAAGATAAATACTAAAGGAGGCAATTAAAGCAAATAGTGCTTCTATTTCTTGGTTTTCATAATAAATCTTTAGGAGCATATTTTTGGCACCAAGACTATAAAACACATCTGAGTATTCGACTAAAAGAAGGTGATGTTGGGCTTCTTTATATTTTTTTCTTCGGTACGCTAAATCAGCTAAATTATAGTTTAGCGCATCAGCTTGAAATTCAGGTAAAAGTTTTTTGTAGGAAGTCCTAATAAACGCTTCTGCCCAATCGTATTGTTTTAAATTAAGTCCAAGTTTAATCGTGTTTTTAAAAGTCCAAGGGGATAGATAACCATTGTTTAATAAAAAGTTTTCGTCTATTCCTTTTAAATATAATTTCAGACATTCTTCCACATAATAAACTTGCTTAATTTTTTTTCCGATTTTGGCTACACAAAAATTTATAGCGTATAAATAAATTATTTTTTTCTCGGACTTAGGTATTTGGTGATAAAATTCAGCTAATAATTGCTTTAAATATTCAAAATTACTTTCGGCATCCTCTTTTTGTAACAGATGAAATATCTGTAAATAAATAGCTATTAAAGGTTCCTCCTCTACTTTATGCTGCGCTAAATAAGTAACAACTTCATCAATAAATACCAAATCATAGCTACCTTCAAAGACATTCGTTCGATTCAACATTTCACAACTATACTTCAATTTCTGAACAAAATAAAAATGGTCAAGATAGTTACTAGCCAATTGGAGATTCGCGTCATATTTCCTCAAATTCTGATTACTGTAATGTCTATTTCCTATATCCGCTAATTGATAGCGGTAGTAATTGAAATTTTCGTACTGACCTCTATTGTCCATTAAATGTTTTTCAACTTTTTTCAAATGTCCTTTATAATGTTTGTTCAATTGTCGTTCTACTAAAGTATCTAATAGAAAATTATTCATCAAAGCTTCATCTTTTTCCATTTTCTGGAAAACTAAAAAGCGTTCTATTAGCTTCACCAAATAATTCATGACATATTTTAGTGCTTTATCATCATAGGGTTCCTTGCCAAACACTTTTTTAAAAACGAGTTCATTTTTTAGCTTATTCGTTGGAAATTCGGGAGACAAGGCCCTTAAATATTGAAAAAGTTGCTGCAAATCCTTTCTTTTATTAAAATAAGGCGCATTTAAAAATTCTCGAAAAGTCCGCCATTCTTCTTTGTTAAAAGATTTTAACAAAACTATAAGTTTACTATTCTCCATAATTATTTTTCGATTTTTTACAAAAAACTAAAATTTTATAACTAACTGAAAATCAATTATTAATAAAAATTTATTTGCATTTACAGTGTAAATTACAATATTTTCACTATCAAAACATTTCGATTTTTACAAATAAATGTTTTTGTTCCAACTTTAATTAGGCCATACCTTTGTATCAGGAAAAGAAATCTAGGTATTATCAATACACTCTATTCCTAACAAATAGGTAATATAGCTTATGAAGAAACTATTTTTATTTACTTTTTGTAGCCTCTTTTTTCACCAAACGGTTTTTACACAAACGGTTTGGCCTGGCGATGTAAATAACAATGGCATCGTTAACGAAGTAGACCTATTATATTTAGGCTTTGCATTTGGCGAAACAGGGACACCAAGAACAGAAATAGACACCAATTGGACGGCACAAACAATTATAGAAAATTGGGAAGGCGAATTTTCAAATGGGGTGAATTTTGCTTATGCCGATTGCAACGGTGACGGTATTGTTGATGTATTAGATGCAGATGTAGTAGAAAAGAATTATTTAGAAACACACGGAACACTTATTCCTGATGACATTGTAGAAGGAGTTTTAGGAGAAGACCCTAGAATCGTATTTCCACAGCAGGATTTAATTATCCCTCAGGGCAGTAGTTCCATAGATGTAGACATTGGGCTAGGAACAGCGGAAATCCCAGTGGATAGCATTTTAGGTTTGGCATTCACAATTCGGGTAAACCCTGAATTATTTGTAGGCAATCAGACGCAATTTAAATTAGATAAAGATTCTTGGTTGAATCCAGATGACGAGTTTAGTATTTCGAAGAATTTAAAAAAGAATCCAAGAGAGAATGGCTTATTTACCTTCGTTTATACGCGAACAGATAAGATGCCTGTTGCTAATTTTGGGTCAATTGGTACAATTTCTTTTGTCGTAGAATCTGATGTAGTTGACTTACTTGTCAATAATAATGACTCGCTAGAAGTAGTCATCGATAGCGTGATAATTACAGATGACAACTTAGAACCATTACCCGTACTTGGCAACAGTATCAATTTACAAGTAGAAGAATTAATCGACAGTACAACGACAAGTACCTATCATCCGATTTTAGATAATATCAAAGTCTATCCAAATCCCACTTCTGGTTGGCTATTGGTAAAAACTGGAAATATCCAACTGGAATACTTTGAATTATTCAATATGCTTGGACAAGCTGTTTTAAGTCAAAAAGGAGAACCAGAAAACTTCCAAAGTTTAGATTTAGGTTCGCTACCGACAGGTACTTATTTACTTCGAATGGTAACAGAACACGGGATAAAACTAGAACATATTCAGAAGTTTTGACAAATATATAATCCCCTGAACAAGCCCAGTCTTCGGACTGGGCATTTTCCAAAATTTTCTAAACAAGCACAAAAAATTCTAACACATTATGAACAAACTCAATTACTACTAAAATCTACCCATTGACCGATTTTACTTATGTAGGGCAGAAATTCTGCTCTACAAATAGTACCAACAACACCCTCATAGCAAACATTCATTAACAACAACAAATTACACAACCATGAACCGATGTTTAAATTTTGTACCTCTGCTATGCCTTCTTGCTTGTTTCTATTCCTGTGATGACAGTTTTATAGAAATGGATATTCAGTCAACAGAAACAGCTTCAACTACTAATTTTAAAATTAGAATGACTGATGCACCGATTGACTATGAAGAAGTCAACATTGATTTACAAGGAGTTATCATTTATGGTAAAACAAAAAATGAGTCAGACTCCATAGAATTAGGTACTAACGCAGGAATTTATAATCTTTTAGATTTTCAAAATGGTTTAGATACCTTAATCGCGAGTGCAATGATTGAGGTGGATACGGTTAAGCAAGTGAAGTTGCTATTAGGCGAAAATAACAGTGTAAAGGTGGACGGCGAAATCTACCCTCTAACGATACCTGGCAATGCTAAAAATGGACTTCGAATAAAACTTTGTATCCCATTAGTAGATTTAGCCGAGTTTATATTAAATATTGATTTTGACGCAGAAAAATCAGTAATAAAGACAGGAAATGGATTCAAATTAAAGCCTGTAATAAAAGTATTAAATCCAGATGTTGAAGTAATAGAAGAAGAGGATGAAGATAAAGAAGAGGACGAAATAGAGCTTGAAGAAGATGATGATGACGAAACAGATAGCGAAGAAGAAGAAGAAGATGATGATGATGATGATGACGATAAAGAAGATAATGAAAGTACCCTTGACTTGCCAACAGCCATACAAGCATATTTAGCAGCAGAATATGGGGAGTATAGAGTAAAAAGCGTTGACACTGTAGCACTTTGTGATGAAACGTTAGCCATTCAAGTAGCCATTCAAGACAAAAATGATAAGGTTAATTTATTCTTTGACCAATCTGGGACCTTCTTGCAAAAAACAATTAGCATAAAAAAGCAAGATATACCAACAGTTATTATAGACGCAATTGAAGAAAAATTTACAGGTTTTAAAGCAACAAATCCTTTATTCAAAGTAATACTTATAGATGAAACCTTACAATATCAATTAACTATTAGAAAAGGAAACGAAGAAAAAACAATCCTTTTAGCAGCCGATGGCATTTTATTATGTGAATTTTAGTAAAAGTACCCCGCATAGACCGAAAAGCTAAAACTAATTGGATAGTAATGGACAGTAGTTTTTCCTTAAACCGAATAGCTACTAAAAACTTTGCAGGGAGAGGAGTGTTAAGATACTTCTCTCCACTTTTAAACATTAAGAACTAAGAAATCTTAACAAAACGATAGGTTACAATATCTGAATTTACCGTCTTAGTAACGAGCAACTTATTCTTTACTCGTTACTTAATAATAAACCACAAATATGAAAAAGCTTATTCCAACTTTATTTTTAGCATTACTGTTTTTAGTGGCATGCCGAAATGGCGAAGATAAAAAAGCAACCACTACTACTGAAAATACAGCAGAAATAGAACAAATCGAACAAATAGAACAAGAAAGTGAAATTTTAGAAAACACCACCAAAGAAATAGAGCAGAAAGAAGCAGCCTTAGAGAAGGCCTTAAAAGAATTGGAGTAAACAATTCTATGCTCATTAATTATTTATTCACCTTAATCTCATTGACATGAAAAAGAACAAATTAGTATTCGTCTTAAGTTTAATGTTAGGTATGCTCCTAACTTTTTCTACAGACATAGCTGCCCAAAACGGCAACGCTAAATCAAAAGCAAAAAAATTCAAGAAAGAAAAAATTAAAAAACAAAAAGATGTAGTAGAAGAAGAAGTTGCTGAATTAGAAGAGGAAATAGAATTAGAGGAAGAAGAAGTCCGTGGTAAAGGTAAGGGTAAGGGCAAAGGAAAAGGAAAAGGAAAAGATAAAGCAAAAAAGTCAAAAGATGACAATGATGACGACGATGAGGATGAGTTTGACGATGAGGATGATGCCGAAGAAGGAGGCAAGGGCAAAGGGAAAGATAAAGCCAACAAAGGCAAGGGCAAAGGAAAAGGCAAAGCTTATGGAAAAGAAAGAGCCGCCGCTGCCAAAGCGAATAAAGCAAAGAACAAAGACAAGGCTAAAAATTCTATTGCCAATGCAGAAAAGCGCATCGAAAAAAGTCAAGCTCGCATTCAAAGAGCAAAAGATAAAGTAGCAGCAGCAAAAGCAGATGGCTCTATGACTGCCGAAGAAATTGCTGAAAAAGAAGCAGCTATTACCAAAGCAGAAGCTCGTTTAGCCGATTTGCAAAATAGTGTAGCAAACGGAAAGAAGAATGTGAAGCAGTAAATTAAAATCGTAATAGGAAAAAAATAAAAATCGGGTACTTTCAGCGAAAAGCTAAGGTATCCGATTTTTTATTTTGAAGAGTTTCTTAGCCATATTTTCCTATCTTTGAGAGAATAGCAAATTTTCTATTTATCAAATCAAAGATATGTCAAAGCCTATACCCTTCGATTCTCTGTTATTGCTTATCGCTTTACTTTTTTTAGGCAGTTGTTCCAGCCAAAAGCCTATAATAGAAAATCCATCTCCGGAAAAATCCGCAGCAGAAATCCTCGAAATAGCAACAAAAATTCATCGTCAAGCCATCGTTTTAGATGCACATGCCGACATAGCCACGCCGACTATTGCGGCTAACTTTTTGAGTGCCGATGGGTTATCTAAAGTGGATGTATCCAAATTAAAAGCAGGAGGTGTAAGTGCGGTAGTCATGTCGGTAGCTGTAACACCGGGACCACGAACAGCTGAAGGACGAATCCAAGCACGTGCCGAAGCCAACGAAAAATTAAGCATTGCCAACGAGATAATCAAAAATGACGAATCAGTCGTTTTGGCTACCTCATCGGCAGCTATCGCTATAGCCAAGCAAATGAATAAAGTGGCCTTTATCTTAGGATTTCAAAACGCGCGGGGCTTGCAAAAAGATATATCGGTAATTGATTCTTTTTATCGAGCGGGAGTTAGATTATTTGCCCTTAATCATTTAGGGCATAATGCCTTTTCCGATTCTTCTCGCCCCGCCTTTAATGGAGAAACAGGGGAATATGAACCAGCTTCCGAACATGGTGGTTTATCAGAATTAGGTAAAGCAGCAATACAACGTATCAACAAACTAGGTGGTATTGTCGATGTTACCCAATCATCAAAAGAAGCGACCCTCCAAATATTAGCATTATCCACTGCACCTGTAGTTGCCAGTCATACCAATGTACGAGCTATCTCCAATGTCAGTCGAAATATATCAGATGAAGAAATTGATTTGATTGGCAAAAAAGGAGGGGTTGTTCACCTCGCCCCTTTCCGTGCTTATTTACTAGATTATTCGGATGAAGCATTAATTGAAGAAATAAAAGCAGCTAGAAGGAGCTTCGGCTTGAGTGAGATTTATTCCTATCCGTTTGAGTTGTATTGGGAAATAGATGACCCAACTAAAAAATACACTTTCTTAAAAACTATTAGCGATATTATCGGGCCAGCAGACATCACTAATTTAGTTGACCACATAGATTATATTGTCCAACGTATTGGGATTAATCATGTCGGCATTGGGACCGACTTCAATCATGGTAGTGCGATAGATGGTTTTGAGGATGCTGCGGATGCTTTAAACGTCACGGTTGAATTGGTTAAAAGAGGATACTCCGCAGCTGATATTGAAAAGATATGGGGAGGTAATTTCGTTCGAGTATTTAAGGAAGTGGAGCAAATAGCAGGACGGGGTAGAAATTAATTCCAGCCCAATTGCTTTCGTTCCTTCCAATAAGCATTAGGAGTAATGGCAAATTGTATCAATCGCGCTATATCTGACTCCTCTAATTTAAAAGATTCAACCTTAAGGTTTTCGGTGAGGTGAAAAGCTTTTGCTGCACCGCTCAATATTTTAAAAGGGGCGATGCTATCTATACAAAATCGTAGTGCAATAGCATCTATTCCAACTTCATATTTTTTAGCCAAGCATACTAAAACTTGGTATAACTTGTCGTAATGAGGATATCGTTCATTTGGAAATATCCGTCCATTTGCCAACGCTTCTTTTAAAATAATCCGCTTATTGGAACTCGTCAATTGTTGACTAATCTCTGCTAAACTTTGGTCCAACACATTATAGGTAACTTGAAAAGCATCAAATAAAGAAATTCCATTTACGGTTACCTCCAAAGCTTTCTCAATCACCTCTACTTGATTCGTACCAGTAGTCGATAAGCCGATGTGTAGTTGATGATTCGCTTTTAATTCCGCTAACCGATTTAGCACCTTTTCATTTTCCAAAACACCCGTTTCAAAAGTTGCAGAATGAATTTGATAAGTGCTTAGAAAAGGCAAGGCTTTTTTAGAAACCACCCATTGTTCATTGAGTTTTTCTAAACTATGTTCTTTTACTTCGTGTATGGTTGCATTGGGGTCAAAATTAGCGACATAGGTATATCCCCATTTAGTTGCTAGCTCAATAGTTGTGTCCTTTTTTTCTTGAATCCATTCCACTAAAAGTTCCTCCGCTAAGCCATAACCAGGTGCTGTATCAAAATATCGAATCCCTTTCTCATAAGCTAAGTCGAGGACTTTTTTGCCTGCTGCGCGGAATACTTCCAAAGAGCAATCCGTGGTCTCTTCTTGCCGAATATTTATATACTGTGGGCGACCGATAGCTGCGGTCCCTAAGCCTAAGGTAAAATTATGTTTAGTCATTTTTTTATCTAATCATTTATTTATTTCCTGTTCCCTTAAATCCTTATCGGAAGCGTTTCGTAATTTCTTATATTTACAGTAGATTTTGTTCGAATGATTTTAGAGTATGTCTAAATTTCCATGATTGAGCGAGAGCAAGGAAATTTTATTTTGTACTAGGCAAAAATTTTTAGCATCCTTTTGGCTGGTCAAAATTTTTAACGACGTACAAAACAAAATTTGACGCTCGCAGCCAATTGATGGAATTTTAGACATACTCTTAG
>CALJVJ010000116.1 GCA_937974625.1 uncultured Saprospiraceae bacterium | reverse complement strand
ACCGCAGAACCAACTGCTGCAAAAAGCGAAGCATAAATAAAATAGCCGCCTAGAAAGTAGATAATAATCATCGGCAAAATCAAGGTCCAATTCTGTTTTTCAAAGGCATCTATAATCGCCATAGCTTGGCCCAATAACTCTTCATTTTGAGCCGCATCTACAGTTGCCATATCAGGTGCGGGAGCTCCAGCAATGAAAAATGGCACCAAGACCATTTGAATAAAAGTCAAAGCAATTCCCCAAATAAGAAATTGAGTTAAACCTACGCCTGCCACACCAATTATCTTACCGAGCATCAATTGGAAAGGCTTAACGGAGGAGATAATGATTTCTACGATTCTATTGATTTTTTCTTCCATCACGGAGCGCATTACCATTTGACCATATAGGATTAAGGCAATGTAAAAGAACATACTCAACATAAAACTTATCGCTGTAGCAATTCCTGCATTAGCGACTTGATTATCGTCCTCTTCTATTTCTCCTTTATCGTTAAGGGTTTGTTTGGTTTGTTTTAAGGTTACATCGGTCTTGAGTTCATCCAATTGTTTCTGACTAAGCCCGACTTCTGTCATTTTATAATCTCTAATTCTCCGTTCGATTCTAGATTCTATAAATGCTTTGTCGGTGATGGGAATTTGTTGGTCAGAAAAGTATTGAATAGGAAGTTCGTTATTCAAATTTTTGAAAGGCGGAATATATAAGACGCCATCAAATTTTTCGTCTTTATAGGTTTTTCTAAGGTCTTCTAGGCTTTCTGTAGAAAACTTAAATTTAGCTCTTTTAGAATCCGCAATAGGTCGCGTGAAGATACCTGAATCATCTTTTACAATAATCCTTTGAGTCGTACTCGTCCACTGTGGAATAAAAAACATTAAACCATAAAATACCAAAATACCCAAAGGGGTCAATAAGGTAGCTAAAATGAACGTTTTTTTCCGAACTCTAACTAAATACTCTCTTTTTATAATTAACCATAATTTATTCATAGAAGATTGATTTTTTTATTAATGGATTTTATTCGGCCACTTTGCCGTCTCGCTAAAGCATAGAACAAACTACTCATTCGATTCTCCAACTTGTTTAATAAATATCTCATTTAGGCTAGGTAGAATCTCATTGAACGCGTTGATGTGAATGCCACTTTTTAAAAAGTAGTTTAATACACGGTTTGAAGCACCTTCATTTGCTACTTTGACCGTAACGGAGCCTACTTCTTTTTTGACAACATCCCAACCGACATCAGCATCATCTGCAGATTGAAGGTCTGTTGGTAGTTCACCATTAAAATCTATCTTGAATAAATTTTCTTTAAATTCTTGTTTGACATCCGCTACTTTTCCTCCCAATAGAATCTTCCCTTGATTAATGAGCGTGATGTACTCACAAATTTCTTCGACTTGTTCCATTCTATGCGTGGAGAAAATAATGCTGATACCTTCGTCATTCATCCGACGAATTTCATCTTTAATAAGGTTAGTATTTATTGGGTCTAAACCCGAAAAAGGTTCATCTAGAATAAGTAGCTTTGGCGCATGTACAACGGTGGCAATAAATTGAACCTTTTGTTGCATACCTTTGGAGAGTTCTTCCACTTTTTTATCCCACCAATCTTCTATATTTAGTCGTTTGAACCAAAAATCAATTTGCTCTTTGGCTTTGGCTTTGCTTAAACCTTTTAATTGTGCAAGATACATGAGTTGTTCACCGACTTTCATTTTTTTATAAAGCCCACGTTCTTCTGGCATATAACCAATTTGACTAGGATGATTGCTATTAAGCTTTTCGCCATCTAGTAAAACAGTACCAGAATCAGCACCAGTAATGGTGGTAATAATTCGAATAAGGGAGGTTTTGCCTGCTCCATTTGGTCCTAATAAGCCAAAAATACTGCCTTTGGGAACATCAAAACTGACATTGTTCACTGCAGTATGTTTGTCATAGGTTTTAATTACATTTTCTAATCGTAGAATTGACATAAAGTAGTTGATTTTGTAAAGTTCGTTTACACTTTGACTTGTAATTTCAACAATAATCCTAAAAATAGCATAAAGCGGAGATTAAATTCTATAGATGCTTCTTTTTTTTATACAAAGAACTTTTGAGGTTGTATTTTTGTATTCTTTTTAGATTAGGGGCGAAAGAAAAATAAAGTGTACAACTTGCAATTGTTTTAGTTCTCTAAAATATTGACTGCAAGGAAATTTTTGGAGGACTAAGGCAATTGCTCAAAAAAGTTGTACACTTTATTTTTGCCCCACGACTTATTACTACTTTGTCACTTTGGACTGAACTAAACACATTTTTTAAAGTGATAAAGTAGTATTATTTAGTAGGGCCAAATTTAAACTTGGTGTCATTTACAAAAAATTAAAATAGTATGGATATTACCGTAACAGAATTAAAAGAAAAATTAGACAAAGGAGAAGAATTTGTATTCATTGATGTTCGAGAAGATTATGAGTACGAAGAATTTAATCTAGGTGCTCAATTAATCCCTTTAGGCGATGTGATGGATGCGGTAGATGGATTGGAAGAGCATAAGGCGGATGAGATTATCGTTCATTGTCGTTCAGGTGCAAGAAGCGGAAAAGCACAACAAATTTTAGAAATGCATGGATTTGAGAATGTACGTAATTTGGAAGGAGGCGTGCTTGCGTGGATTGAAAAATATGGATACTAGATACGGGGATACTGGATACTAGGCAACAAGTATCCAGTATCTTTCTAAAGAAAACTCAATACCTCTTCTAGCATCGCCTTAGGCGCTTCTTCTGCTATAAAATGCCCACTATCTATTGCTTTTCCTTGTACGTTAATGGCCTTTGTACGCCAAATTTCTAAGATGTCTTGTTTTTGGTAAGCAGGATTTTTTGCTCCCCATAACTTTAACACGGGGCATTCAATGCGTTTATCAAAATCGGCTCGGTCATGCACTAAGTCAATCGTAGCGCCTGCACGATAATCCTCACAAGAAGCATGTAAAATAGCTGTATCTTTAACGGTCCGACTATAAGCGGTAATAGATTCAGGTGTGCAAGCGCCTGATGCTGACAAAGGGCCAAATATTGCTTTTTCCATAAAATCTGAACTATTGCCAATTAACATTTCAGGTAAAGGATAGGGCTGAATCAGGAAGAACCAATGCCAATAATTAGTAGCAAATGCTTGGTCTGTATTATCGTATAGCCATAAAGTTGGTAGAATATCTAAGAGGACTAATTTTTCAATTTTTTGAGGATAATCCAATGCCATTCTATGAGACACTCTTGCTCCTCTATCATGTCCGATGACTTTAAAAGAGTCGAATCCTAGTGATTGCATGATTTCCACTTGGTCCTTCGCCATTGCTCTTTTTGAATAAGGATAGTGCGATGCATCAGTTTTAGGTTTGCTACTATCTCCATACCCTCTTAGATCAGTAGCGACAACTGTAAATTTTTTGGCTAATGCAGGTGCGACTTTATGCCACATTACGTGACTCTGTGGATAACCATGAACGAGTAGTAGGGGAGGCCCTTGCCCACCTATGACTAGATTAATTTCTACTTCTGATGTTTGTATTTTTTTACTTTCAAAATTTGGAAAGAAAGGAGGTGACTGCATTGTTTTAAATTTAAAAATACATAATATAACAAATATTAGTTTGCCCAACAAATCATTATTAACCAATCACCAATCACTATCTATTCTTTAAACCAACTAGCATACAGCACATAATTATCGGCAATGCGTCCGATATAATGTTGAAAATTTTCTTTGGTGAGTGCTTTAATTTTTTTAGCAGGTACGCCAGCATAAATGTAGCCAGATTCCAAATGTGCTCTTTCTAGGACAACGGCTCCAGCAGCAATTAATACATTGGATGCTACTTTAGCGTCGTCCATGATAATAGCGCCCATGCCAACTAACACATTATCTTCTATCTGGCAGCCATGGACAATCGCATTGTGTCCCACAGAGACATTATTGCCAATAATGGTTTTGGTCTTTTGGTACGTACAGTGGATAACAGCTCCATCTTGAATATTGACTTTATTGCCAATTCTAATACTATTTACATCGCCTCGCACAACAGAGTTAAACCAAAAACTACAATCTGCGCCGCAGGTCACATCACCAACAATCGTGGCATTTTCAGCGACAAAGCAATTTGCGCCAAGCTGAGGACTAAAGCCTCGAACAGGTTTGATAATAGGCATCTTTAGGGTGGTTTATTTTAAATTTTGGTCTTAAATCTAAGGGAATGTAAGCGATTATCCAAAAAACGACTAGGTTCATCAAAAAGAAAAAAGACATAGACCATTCCAAGTCCTTCAGAATAGAGACTGACTAGTCGACAATGTTTATATTTAGAAAACCTAGTTTTAGGTTGAAAATAAGCCATACTACCCCAATCTGCATTGAAGTTTGTTTTTAAATCTTGGTCTGGTATTGAATGTACACTGACCACTGCTTCTTCCTCTTCGTTAGTTGCGGTAGACATCACAACGCGCATAAAATCGATGTGAGGAATTTGTGTCGTAGGTTTACCTTCTTCGAAAGGAATGATAGCGTAACGAATTTCTAATGCTTCTTTTTTTGAATAAATAACATGGTCAATAGCTTGGTAATCGTTTTTGGTAGGTCGAGTACTTTTATATTTACCTTCTACAGGAGTGTAAAGGTCAATTTGAATTTTCTCTAGTTTTGCTAAAAAAGCTTTAGAGTATTTTATCTTTTTTTGAGAAAAAGCAGTTGTCAATAGACTAGTAAATAACAAGAACAGGTATATCTTTTTCACAGGACGGATAGTTTTTTTAAATGATATAGAAAATTAAGCATTCAAATAGCTATATCCAAGTCAGGAGAGAAATAATGCCAAATTGATGACAATGTAGTGAGCGTAGTAAATTAGAATTTGCTAATAGCAATAGCAATACACCCTATACTAGAACAATAAACAGAACAATAAGGCATCCGACCTAGAACATGAAGGAGTTTAAGCTTCTGAACGGCGGATGGGATGCTAAGAGTACGACCTACAAAAATCCTGCTTACCCGCCCGCTTTGCGGTTCTCTCGCTTAAATGTCCACTGGACATTTACCCTTCGGGGTCGCTCGTTCATCCAGTAAAACGAAAGAGGGCCACTCCTTTGAGCGGCCCTTTGTACATTTAGTAGTTATCAGTTTAAGGATAAACTACTGTCCATTACTATCCAAATAATCTTTAGTTTTCATTAGACTTTATTTTGAAATGGGTTGTAAAGAGATTAATTGAGAATTTTTGAGTTAATCAAGGCAAAAAATTGAAGAATAGCCTCCCGATAGCTATCGGGATTGTTCTATTTTTTAAAGCGGAGTAACTCAAAAAGACCAACTTAATCTCTACAAGATATTTCAGAATAAAGTCTTTGGGTTGGTGAACTAGATAACTCCGAAGAGTCATCTAGTCACATGGTCTTGATTTTTTCATCTTTGCCTTTGGATTAGTTCATCATGGGTATTATAAAAGTTGTTTAATTTTTTTCGGCAAAGATTTACTTAAAAAGGTAAAAATGTGTCAATCAATGTTTCATGATGTTCAAAAAGAACTATTGAATTTTGGTTAAAAGTATTAGTTATATTTTTGTATAGGGGTACTTTTTACACCATATTCGGTTATCATTCTCAGCCAATACGACCCTTCGGGAATATGATTTAAATCGAGGCTATGAAAGTTATTTTTACTTAATGGTTTTTGATAAATCGTTTGTCCTAAGGTATTCACCAATTCCACTTTTTCAATCGGCACCTCATTGGTTTGTAAAAGGACCCAACCATTATTGGGATTAGGATAAAACTTTATTTTATCTAAAATGGGGTTGTAGGTACTTGTGCTTCTTCCTTCTATGTCTACTATTATCGATGAGCCAGCAACGGGAACTTTTGTCAAGTCTCCTTTCACTACGGTCACACTATCAATTTGAAGGGTCACAGTATCTGTAGGTGCTAATAAATCAATAATATCTTCAATAAGCACAAAAGAAACGGTTCCGATAAATCCTGCTCCACTAACTGGCTTTTGGTCTGTCTTTGTGATGGCCACCTTAATAATTCCCTGTTCTGGGTTTTCTAAGATGAGGTCAGTCGCTTTATCAGAAAATGGAGTAATCCAAGTAACATCGTCCAGTTCAAATTGAGAACTGTTCTTTTCAAAGTAAGTAGTATCAAGCTTGATAGTAAATGAAACACCTAGAATATCTTCAAGAATTTTATCATTATCACCAAGGCTAATTAATATTTCTGCTTGTTCACCAGGGATTCCAGTAATTTCATCCTCACTAAAGTAAAATTCTGGGTCAACTTCAGGAGAAGCATCTAAAATTTCGTCTTTTATGAAGGGGACATCATCATGTGTCAAATTAAGATTCGCTTCAATGACCTGAGCATCAGCTATATCTACCTTTCCGTCTCCATTACAATCAGCAAAAGCAAAGTTTAAGTCATTGGGAAAAGCACCTTCCCATACAGTAGTAATTTCTTGACCTGCCCATTCAGAAGTAGCATTTATTCTTGAACTTCCTGTAGCATTAAAAGCAAAGCCTAAATATAATAAGTCAACCTCGTTGACAATACCATTATTATTAACATCACCCGGCCATACTGTTTGGGTAAAGCAAAAAGGAGAAAAGAGGAATAAAGAAATTGCAAAAAGCAATATAGATTTCATGGAATAATTGTTTCGTTAAGCAGATTTAAAATAAATTTTTGATTTTTATTTTATTGCTGCAAAGGTGTATGGCTACTAAAATAAACAATGTTCTTATCTTTCTCTGGTACAAAAGTAGGTTTGGATTATATCTGACACAATTACATTTTTTTCTATTTGTCGAAAATAATTATTATATTTTTAAGAGTAAATTATTTAGGTAGAATGATATTTTAAGTGTAAATTATTGACTTATAATTATTTATAAAATTAAAAATTTAATTATATATTTGTTTTTGTCGAAAAATAATCCTTTGAAATGACAGAAAGTAAACTTGTTTTTTTATTAAAAACCTTTAAAAAAGTTGAATGGCGACGATTTAAGGAGTTTTTAGCATCACCATATTTTAATAAGCGAACAGATTTAGGTACGTTTTTCGATTATATAGCGGCTACTGCTCCTGATTTTTCGGAAAAGAAACTGTCGAAAACAGTAGTTTTTAAAAAATTATATCCTAATCAAGCTTATGATGATAAGCAAATGAGGTATTTAATGAATTATACCTTAAAGGCAGCGGAAGAATTTTTAGGACAACAAAAAGTAGAATCACTAGGATTAAAGGACAATTATATCTTGGAGGAATTGGTAGACCGGAAATTAGAAAAGCATTCTAAAAGATATTTCGAAAAAACAGCTAATAGTCAAAAGAATACGAAGGAAAAAACAATAGACTATTATTATTCGAATTATCAATTGGCGGATATTGCAAATAAGCATTTTATTAATCAGGGATTGCGGAAAGATGATGCTAATTTAAAACTAGCGTTAGATAATTTAGATTTATTTTATTTCACAAAGAAAATAAAATATAGTTGTGAAGTACTAAACAGACAAAAGATTTTTTCGACAAGTTATGATTTAGATTTCATGAATATTGTGTACGAATATTTATCAGATGAAAGAAAAATAAAAGAGCCGTTAATCGCTATTTATTATCAAATATATGCCTTATTAATAAAGGAGGATGCTTCAGAAAATTTTGAAATTTTAAAAGACTTAATTCAAAATTATAATGAAGAAATATCAAGTATTGAAAAGCAACATATTTATTCTTATGCTATAAATTATTGTGGCAGGCAAATGAAGTATAATAAGAATTCTAAGTATTACGTCAATCAATGTTTAGATTTATATTTGAAAGGGATACAGCAAGAATTCCTTTTTGAAAATGGCTATTTATCTCCATGGAATTTTAAGAATGTGGTGAAATTGGGTTTTAATCTCAAAAAATACGATTGGACAGAAAAATTTATTCAAGATTACCATATTAAGTTAGCACCCGAATTTCAGGATGATGCTTTACATTATAACTTAGCAGATTTAGCTTATCGAAAAGAAAATTATCAAGATGCCCAATATCACTTACTTTTAGTAGAATATTCAGATTTAGTCTATTCTTTAGGCGCAAAAACAATGCTTTTGAAAATATATTATGAGAATAAGGAGGTAGAATCTTTACTATCTTTAATTGCTTCTTTTTCCATTTACTTACGTCGAAATAAAAAAATATCGAATAACTTTAGAGAGACCTACCTCAATTTTGCGATGCTCCTTTCTCAAATAGTAAGAGCGACAAAAGATAAAATTCCAAAAGTGATTAATAATATAAACAATACAGAATTGGTAACCAATAGAAGTTGGTTACTGCAAATTTGTGAAGAACTAAAATAAACCCTTCAGCCTGCCGGCACCATTTCAACAGGCTGAGAAGGTTTCTCCAAAATAGTGAATTTCTTAGAGATTAATTTCCGAAAAACATGGTTTATGGGATGGCGTATATTTTGATGTCCTATTAGTAATTAGTCTTTATAAGGTGATAGTTTCTAGGCGAAATCTAACGTTATGGCTAGATTTCACCTAAAAAGAAAACTATCGCTATTTATTAAAACCTATTTTCTTATCTTGGAAAGGGGCTATCGAAAGTGATTGTTCGATAGCTCATTGCTTTACCAATTTTTCACAGGTTTATAAACTATTAATAAATTTTTCCTTCAACAGGCAATCTATTAATAGAAGTAAGTGAAAATCGGTTTTTGAATCGGTAGTGGGAAGCTAAACTATCTATACGTAGTTTGTTTGTATTCTATGTCACAAATATCTACTTCTTATGAAGTTTTAAAAAATACAATTTTCTATTGTTTTCAGAATTTTTCAGCTAAAAAATACAATTTTTTTAGATTAGATTAAATGTTAAATTATTTTAATCAGTTGATTGTCAAATAATTGTATTTTCATAGGTGTTGTCACTTATTTTTCTTTTTTTCGATAAAAAAGAATAGAAATTCCCCTCTTTTTTGAGAAGAAAAAAGAACAATGTTAAGTTTTCATTTCTTTCTAAAAAAAATAATTGAAGATTGTCCTAATCTATTTAACTATTGATATCAGCATCAAGCACACCTTCTTCTTAATCCTCAAAGAAAATGCCTTTCCGATATAGGGCCCTTTAAGATATAGTGAATAGTCACGAAAAACACTCCGACATATCAATTATTTGTCTTTGTGAAAATCAATCCATTATTTTTTTTGTGCGAAAATTTAACTGATTATCAGCGCGTTATAGAGGTGTGTAAAAAAATAATTGCCTAAAACGCTTGTTTTATCTTGAAAACACCAGTACCTTTGCAAAGCTTTTGAAAAAAGTGCCCATTTTGGGTAAACAATTTTTAAATTTTATAAAAAGATTCAGCGTGAATACATTAAGTTATAAAACGCAGTCAGCAAATAAAGAAACGGTAGAGCATAAGTGGTTCATCGTTGATGCTGAAGGTGAAGTAGTTGGACGTTTAGCGACAAGAATTGCGCACGTTCTTAAAGGAAAACACAAGGCTTCTTATACACCGCATGTTGATACAGGTGACAACGTTATCGTTATCAATGCTGATAAGGTTAGATTTACTGGATTGAAAATGGACCAGAAAAAATATATCACTTTCTCTGGTTACCCAGGTGGGCAGAAAACAGCAACTGCTGCACAAATGGCAGCTAAGAAACCAACATTCATTATTGAAAAGGCGGTTAAAGGCATGTTGCCAAAGAATAAGCTTGGAAGAGCGATGTTCAGAAAACTATTTGTCTATGCAGGTGGAGAACATCCACATAAGGCACAGAAGCCAGCAGACTTAGCCTAAACAGCATAAGTTGTTAGCTACTCAAAAGTAGTTCAATATTGTGCGTCTGTCGAAAGATAGACTTTCATTTAAAAATCAAATTTAATTCTATAGTATGGAAATGATTAATGCTATTGGGAGAAGAAAAGCATCCGTTGCCCGAGTATATTTAACAAAAGGCGAAGGAAAGGTTGTCATTAATGGCAAGGGCTTAAAAGAATACTTCCCTCAGATACATATCCACGATAAGGTGATGGAACCTTTCAAAACAGTAGAAGCTGAAAATATTTACGACCTAAAAGTAAATGTAAAAGGAGGAGGCTTCAAAGGACAAGCGGAAGCAGTTAGAATGGCTGTTTCTAGAGCTTTAGTAAAGTTGAACGAAGAATTCCGTTCTCCACTAAAATCTCAGAAGTTCTTAACCAGAGATTCAAGAATTGTAGAACGTAAGAAGTACGGTAAGCCAAAGGCGAGAAAGAGCTTCCAGTTCTCAAAGCGTTAATTTGCTATCTGGTTACATTGTTTGGTTGCTTACAAGGGCAATTATTCAATTCACAAATTTTAAAAACTAACAATTTAAAATAATATGAAGACTCCAACTTATAAGGAACTTTTGGATGCAGGTGTACATTTTGGACACTTAAAGCGTAAATGGAATCCTAAGATGCTTCCTTACATCTTCATGGAAAGAAAAGGTATTCATATCATCGATATTAACCGTACCATAGAGGCTTTAGAAGCAGCGGGAAAAGCTGCGAAAGCGATGGCTAAGTCGGGCAAGAAAATCATGTTCGTAGCCACTAAGAAGCAAGCCAGAGGAATCGTTGCAGAAGCAGCAAAAAGTGTAGGGATGCCATATGTTACAGACAGATGGTTAGGTGGTATGATGACTAACTTTGCTACTATTCGTAAGTCTGTAAAGAAAATGCAGAGTATTAATACAATGCTTTCAGATGCAAAATTAAGTGTGACGAAAAAAGAGCGTTTAACTTTGACAAGAGAGCGAGATAAGATGAATAAGGTATTGGGAGGTATTGCTAACCTAAACCGATTACCATCTGCCTTATTTATCATTGATATTCAACACGAGCATATTGCTGTAAAAGAATCTCATAAATTAGGATTAAAAACTTTTGGTATTGTAGATACTAACTCTGACCCAAATCAAGTAGATTTTGCAATTCCTGCTAATGATGATGCTTCAAAGTCAGTACAAGCTATTACGGATTATATCGTAGGCTGTATCCAAGAAGGATTGAGCGAGAGACAGGGGGCAAAAGCAGGCAAGAAAAAAGAAGAGGCAGCAGCCTAAATTTATTGAGGTTGGTGAATATTGAATACAGATAAGTAACATTTTAAGTAGTTGCAAAGTATCAATAGTCAGATAACACATGGTCAATTCTATTAAGATATTAACTAAACTTAGTTTTTCTTTTTAATAAAAAAAGCGACCAAATAAATTAAACAAATTTTACTAACAAATTAATCTTAAAATAATGGCGGCAATTTCTGCTAAAGATGTTAAAAAACTGCGTGATTTGACTGGCGCAGGAATGATGGACTGTAAAAAGGCATTGGTAGAGGCTGATGGAGATACAGACAAAGCAATTGAATATTTACGTAAAAAAGGTCAAAAATTGGCTGGGAAAAGAGCGGATAGAGATGCAAAAGAAGGTGTCGTTATCGCTTTGACTTCTCATAATAGAAACAATGGTGTAATTATTAGATTAGGTTGTGAGACTGATTTTGTGGCAAAAGGAGAAAGCTTTATTGCTTTAGGCAATTCTCTGGCAGAATTAGCACTTAAGAAATTACCTGCATCTTTAGATGATTTACTCGCACTACCTTATGAAGGAGGCATGTCAGTTGCTGAAAAGTTAGTAGAGCAGATTGGTGTGATTGGAGAGAAAGTAGAAATCAGCAGATACGAAAAAATTGAAACTGCGGCAGGAGAAGGTCAAGTAATTCCTTACATTCACATGGGATACCGTGCAGGTGTAATCGTTGCGGTGAACCTAGAAGGACCAAACTTTATCGAACCAGGAAAGAATGTTGCTATGCAAGTAGCGGCAATGCGTCCAATCGCACTAGATAAGGATGGAGTAGATGCAACGGTAGTAGAGAAAGAAATTGAGATTGGAAAAGACCAAGCAAGACAAGAAGGCAAGCCAGAAGCAATGCTAGAAAAGATTGCAATGGGTAGATTGAATAAATTTTACAAGGAAAAAACTTTATTACATCAGATGTATGTAAAGAGTAATAAACAATCAATTACTCAATACTTACAGAGCATTGATAAGAATCTAACGGTAACGGATTTCAAGCATGTAGAACTTGGATAAGTTATGGAAGTAAAAAAAAGCGGATTATTCTTTTGAATGATTCGCTTTTTTTTTGCCAATTTTTTTAAGTTTACGTTTAACAGAAAAAATACTACTCCTCGACAATTTTATAATCAGAATCATAACACTAGATCATGCCTTTAAAATATAAAAGAGTTTTATTAAAATTAAGTGGAGAATCATTAATGAGGGGCCAACAATTTGGTATCTCTGCGGAAATGTTAACGCATTATGCAACTTTGATAAAGGAAGTACAAGAAGCGGGAGTGGAAGTAGCAATCGTAATAGGTGGAGGAAATATATTTAGGGGTCTACAAGCAAAATCTTCGGGTATTGAAAGAGTACAAGGAGATTATATGGGGATGTTGGCAACAGTTATCAATGGAATGGCCTTACAAAGTGCCTTAGAACAACAAGGCGTTTTCACTCGATTGATTACAGCCATTAAAATGGAGAAAATTGCTGAACCCTATATTCGTAGAAGAGCTATTCGACACGTTGAAAAGGGGAGAGTGGTAATTTTTGCAGCAGGAACAGGAAGTCCCTATTTTACAACAGATTCTGCGGCAGCATTGAGAGCAAAGGAAATCAATGCAGATGTTATTTTAAAAGGTACGAGAGTTGACGGGATTTATTCTGCTGACCCAGAAAAAGACCCAACGGCAGAGAAATTTGATAAATTAAAGTTTGCCGAAGTGATTAGTGCAGGTTACAGTGTCATGGATATGACGGCATTTACGATGTGTCAAGAAAGCAATTTACCAATTATCGTTTTTGATATCAATAGACGAGATAATTTAATGCGGATTATTAATGGAGAAGCAATTGGTACATTAGTTGAAGGATAATTTTAGCGAAGTATCGCAATAATTTTTACATTAGTTGCGTCTTAGTAAAGTTACAAGTATATTGTTTGTTTTTAGAGAAAACTTGATTAGAAAGGAAAAGCGTAAAGTAAACTAAAGATTATAGATTACTTACACTTAATACCTTACCTCAAAAAAATTAAATAATCCTGACTATGAGAAAATTATTTTTCTTGATTACACTATCAGCTTTTAGCTATATTTATCTACAAGCACAAGCTGAAAAATCTGCGACGCCTGCAAATTATGGTAAAGAATTCGCAGCAGCCTACCAAGCCAATGATTTATATGAATTGGAAGTAAAGCGCGCTAAAAAAGAAGGTTTTGCTTTGCAAGTAGCAACTTTTTCTAGTTACCCTAATGTGGTCAAATATGCGACCGATTTACAAGGTAAATGGTTTCAAAAATTATTGGTAAAAATGGAAGGCACGGGCCCTCAAACGGTCTATAAAGTTTTAATTGGTCCATTCGCAGATAAGAACGCAGCAGTGAGTTACCAACAATTTGCTAAGAAAAAGGGAATTGATGGTTTTGTTGTTGCACTAGATGCAGTACCTGTAACTTTAACACCTGCTCCTACCCCAGAGCCGACGGCACCTGTAGTGACGCCTCCAGCAGCAGAAAAACCTGTAGTAACGACGATTACCACTCCAGAGTCAACACCTCCACCAGCGATTCAAAATGGGGTTAATAGAATTGTCCAAACAGGAGAAGCAAGTTACTACCATAGAAAATATCATGGCCTGACCACTTCATATGGAGAGAAATATGATAAAAGAGCTATGACTGCGGCACACTGGACCTTACCGTATAACACTAAAGTAAAAGTCTGTCGATTAGATAATAATAAATGTGTAGAAGTAAGAATCAATGATAGAGGCCCTAATCCTGCAAAAGCTATTGCAAGAGATGGGAAACCAAGAATTATAGATTTGTCTGGCGCGGCAGCGAAAGTGATTGATTTGAATAAGGCTGGCGTTACGCAAGTTAGTTTAGAGTTGTTGAATTAGCATTTAACCATTCACCAACTGTTCTAGAATCATTCGATTTATTCAATTTATCTAGATTGGATAAATCGAATGGTTTTAACCATATTTTGAAATTCTGTTGAACAGACGCACTCCTCAAGGCAAAAAAGACCTTTTTGTAGCCTAATGCTTTATACATATCTAACGATTCCTTCAACCTTTGCTTTCTAGTTTTTTTATCTGCATAGATAACTATCTTAATGAGATGGTGAATTTCTTCATTGGTTTTTATTTTTTTACGTTCATTCCAAATAGGAATATCTTGTTCTGAAGAAACTAAGTTGCCTAAAACTAAGTTAGTTTGTGGACCATAACAATTATATTGGTATCGAAATTTTGGAAAACCACAGAGGAGTCGATTTTCAAGAGATGGTGAAAAATTATTTAATAAAAAATTAGAAGTATCTAAAGCAATTGGAAGGTCTATATTTACTTTCTTCTGATACGAAAAAAAGTCTTTTTGTTCATCACAACACGTTCTACCACATCTAAAAGCATGGTAAATTCCATCATATTCTTGTTGTTTTAAAATCAAATGCGGACCACTAAATTGATAATCAAAATTGAGCACAAGACACTCTCCACCAAATAGGATAGTCCGCTTCCAGAGATTAACTGTTCCTCCAATGCCTCCAAATCTACCTGACCCGTTTTCAAATATTTCCATTATTTCATATTCAATGCCATCAGTAGTGCTATTTGAAACAGGGTAAACATGCCAATGACCTCTCAAATCAACCTTATTTGGAATGAAATTTATCATCAAGCAAAGTAGGAAAAAATAGACGAATGACCTCATGATATTAACAGATGCAAGAAGTATTAAAAGAGTTGGGTAATAAATAAATTCGTATTATTAAAAAAAGCCTATTTTTGCAAGCATATTTGAACTTTTAGTCCTAAAAAATCGTAAGTTTTATCAGACTATAAGAATTTAAATTTTACATTATCAATTTTCAATATCAAGATGATTAATATTACACTTCCAGATGGTAGCGTTCGCCAATACGAAGCAGGCGTAACTTCGATGCAAGTTGCTGAGTCGATTAGTGCGGGATTAGCGCGTAATGTATTGTCCGCCAAGGTAAATGGAGAGGTTTGGGATGCCGACCGTCCGATTAATAATGATTCACTCGTACAGTTATTGACGTGGAGAGATAAGGATGGTAAAATGACCTTTTGGCACTCAACGGCACACCTTATGGCAGAGGCGATAGAGGCAGTATATCCGGGCGTCAAATTTGGAACAGGACCAGCTATTGACGATGGGTTCTACTATGATATTGACCCAGGAGAGCATAAGATTTCAGAGAGCGATTTTAAGAAGATAGAGGATAAGATGTTAGAATTAGCCCGACAGAAAAATAAGTTTGTTCGACAAGATATTACCAAAGCAGATGCTTTGAAATATTTTACGGAGAAAGGGGATGAATATAAACTAGAGTTGATTGAAAAAAGAGGAGAAGATGAAGCATTGACTTTATACACTCAAGGAAATTTCATTGATTTGTGTAGAGGCCCACACGTACCTCATACGGGGGTGATTAAGGCGGTGAAAATTATGAAAGTCGGTGGCGCTTTTTGGCAAGGGGATGAATCTCGTCAGCAAATGGTTCGATTGAGAGGTGTTGCATTTCCAAAGGCAAAAGAGTTGAAGCAATACTTAGCAATGTTGGAGGAAGCTAAGAAGCGAGACCACCGTAAGTTAGGCCAAGAGATGGACTTATTCATGTTTTCTGAAAAAGTAGGTGCAGGTTTACCGATTTGGTTGCCAAAAGGTAATGCGGTAAGAGAGCGATTAATGAAGTTCATGCAAGATGAACAAGTTAAAAGAGGCTATAAATTAGTAACAACGCCACATATTGGCAAGAAGGAATTATATGTGACTTCGGGGCACTATGCAAAATATGGAGAAGATAGTTTTCAGCCAATCAAAACGCCGAAAACAGATGAGGAGTTTTTATTGAAACCAATGAATTGTCCGCATCACTGTGAGGTCTATGCACATCGACCACACTCCTATAAGGAATTGCCTTTGCGGATTGCGGAGTTTGGAACAGTCTATAGATATGAGCAGAGTGGAGAATTACACGGTTTATCTAGAGTAAGAGGATTTACCCAAGATGATGCTCATATTTTCTGTACAGAAGCACAGTTGAAAGATGAATTTCTGAATGTATTAGATTTGACAGAGACTGTTTTGAAAAAAATGGGATTTAAAGATTATACTGCTCAGATTTCTCTTCGTGACCCATCTAAACCAGAAAAATACATCGGCTCAGATGAAAATTGGCGAAATGCAGAAAGTGCAATTATTGAGGCTACGAAAGAAGTAGGCATGAACACGGTTACGGTATTAGGAGAGGCAGCGTTTTATGGACCTAAGTTAGACTTTATGATAAAGGATGCTCTGGGTAGAGAGTGGCAATTAGGAACGATTCAAGTAGATTATAATTTACCGGAGCGTTTTGAATTAGAATACATTGGTTCAGATAATGAAAAGCATCGACCAGTAATGATTCACCGAGCACCTTTTGGTTCGTTAGAGCGATTTATGAGTGTATTGATTGAACATACAGCGGGTAAATTTCCATTATGGTTGACACCAGAACAATTCGTTGTATTGCCTGTAAGTGATAAGTATAATAAATATGCGGATAGCATCGTCATACAATTAGCGAATCAAGATATCAGAGGCTTCGTTGATGATAGAAATGAAAGTATTGGTCGGAAGATTAGAGATAATGAATTGAAAAAAATTCCATTATTACTAATCGTCGGAGAAAAAGAAGCAGAAGCTGGTGGAGTAGGAGTAAGGGTCCAAGGGGAAGGCGATAAAGGCTTTATGGAATTGGAAGCGTTTGTTCAATTTTTTCAACAGCAATTAGAAGCAGACGAACAAGATGAAGTGACAGCAGAAGCTGCTGCGTAAGATAGACAATTACTTTTTTAGTAGAAAATTATAAAATGAAGCCGCTGAATTGAAAGATTCAGTGGCTTTTTATTTTGAATATATATTCAAAATGGGTGAATACATATTGAGAATAGCTATACATATATTAGGGGTACATTTTGTTTTGTCTAGGATTGATTTAACATTAATTTAGTGATTCTAAAAACCGGTCATTTGTAAACACGACACCTTTGACCTTTAACATGAAACAGACACACTCCGCGGTTACTTATCCTAGTACCATATGGCGCAAACTAGTACTATGTTTGCTTAGTCCAATCTTCTGCATTAATCCAGTATTTACCCAATATCAAAATGTGGTCATCAATGAAATTTCTGGTGATGGCGGCAATATTGAGGCGGGCAATGATGCAATTGTTGAGTTAGCAGGCCCATCAGGAACAGATATAGGTTGCATGGTTATTACGAATACAGAGTGGGCTGTCGTTTTACCCGCTGGAACAATGATTCCTGCGGATGGGGTGTTTAGTATAGGATGTGAGGAGCGAGATAATAATAGCACTGGTTTTTATACAGGGTTGAGTACAGGAATCTCTTGTGAAGTTTGTGATTTTCCAGGATTGGTACTCGATTTTGATGTTTGTAATATTCAGAATGCCAATTATGTTTCAACATCTATTTATTCCACCTATGGATTTACGCTAGATAATCAGCCGCAACAAGGGAATAAAGATGGCGACCAAGTGATATTATTTCGACCAGATGGTATGCCACATGACGCGGTATATTGGGGTGCTTCAGATGTGACAAATGCCAACGGAGGAGGCGTAACTTTAGGAGGGGCTTCTGGAAGTATAGGACCTCCTTCAGACCACGTTTCCGTACAAATTAATCACTCCTATACATTAGGCGATAATGATGAAAATGGTATAGTTAATGATTACGTTGGTTCGCACATTGGATATAGAGCCAATGGAGGCAATGCAGTAGGCGTAAACTTGATGCCGACAGGGAACGATGATATAGGCAACCCAGAATTATTTGGCAACCAATTACTAGCACCACCAGGGGATTGTAAGGCGCACCAAACGAAATATACAGTACCTGCTTTATCAGACCCTATCTGGGTGAATCTTGGGCTTAATTTAACAAGTTGTAATTCTACGCATATTCGTTTAAACGATACTAGCCCACTGGGAAATAGCGTACAAGGACCAAAGTCCAGTACTACCTCCTCTCACATGGACGACCCAGACTTAAATGCAGATTGGATGATTTTTGACCCCTCAGCTTTAGTGCCTAGTTCATTTGATGCAACGATGGCAAAGTCTCAATGGCAGATAACCAATCATCCAAATCCTGGTGAACCTAATGCAGCTGATTCTTGGGATTTTTTTTATGATATTGGTGCAGGGGATATTGAAATAAAAGAAAAGAATGTTATCAATCTATCACTATGTGCTTCACAGAATGTTGAATTTGAACTTCGAGTCTATAATTACCAACATGTAGAGCCTACGATGCGTTCTGCAAAATTAGCAGGTTCTTTTGTTAGAGATGAAACAGGCATTGACCAAGATTGGATAATATCAGAAGTAGGTCATGATAAAACAATTGGTAGCAGTGCAAGTAATAACGATGGAATAACCACTTTCAATTTTACATCCAATACCCTTTCTGCTGGAATGACCCATTCTTTTACTTTAGTTTGGGATGATTATACAGATTGTTGTGGTTCGGGAAGTAATAATACAGTGGTCAATCAGTCTGTAGCCCATGAGTGTTATGAGAAGGTAAAAGTAAATATTACAGTTGCAGAAGCATTAACCGTATCTGATAATGCCATAATTTGCCCTGGTGATTTTAGCACCAATATCGGCTTAATAGATTTTAGTCAGTTAGTTACTAGCCCTAATGCTTCGATTCAATATCGGCTAAAAGAGCAAGTGACAACTGGGTCAGAAGCTTCTACTGGGACAATTATTAGCACGAATACAACAGGAATTTTTAATTTACCGACTACACTAAATCCACCTGTAGCAGTAATCATTGAGGACTTAGCAAATTGTGGAGTCAATCAAATAATTACTATAGCAGCTGACTGTAGAGATACACCACCATGTCCAATCCCTAATGGCGCAACAATCAATGTGACTACCGTTTGTCCAGGAGAAGGTTTTACTTTAGCTATAGATGCAAGTCTAAGCACAGATTTGCCAAATAGCGGAACAATTGACTGGTATTATGGAACGACAGGTTTTGACCCTTTTAATGGGGAAGGAACATTATTAGGGCAATCTATGATTACCACGGTATTTCCACCTCCACCTACCACAGGCCCTGTTATTAATGAAGTATTAGTAGATGCTGCTACCAATGATGGCAATGGAGGAGAATTCATTGAAATAGCAGGTGTGCCAGGGACAGATTTAAGTTGCTATATCTTAACTGACGGGGACGATGAAATTATATTACCCGATGGAACCTCTATCCCTCCTGATGGATTTTTACTAATAGCATCTGGAAAAAATACAGATGCTCCTACTTCAAGTATAGATATTGACTTAGATAATTGTGGGTGTTTTAGTGACCCCATAGGTGCAGGGGGAGGAACTGCTGCAGATTTGCAATTTACCAACCACAGTGCTACAAACGGGGAGTTTTTGTTTTTGTATGATGCTTTGGGAACATATGTAGATGGCGTCCTGTGGGGTGGCCCTACGGCTGGTGGTGGTAATAATCATCCTGATGCTAGTCCGACACATACCATAACGATTTCACCTACGGGCTGTTCACCACCTACAACGGTGATAAGAAGCGGTCAGTCTTTTACAAATATGGGAATTACAAGTGCATCAAATGGTATTTCTATTGAACTAGATTCAGACGTCACAGGTAGTTGGCAAACATCAGACAATACGGGCGGTTTCACTGCAGGAGCAACTAATTCGGGAGCATTACCAACAACCATAGTGTCAGATTTGATAACTAATGTTGGTACAGCATTATGTAATCAAACTATAGAAATTAAAGGAATAGTCCAACCTGCTACGATTACCTCGATGTGTACAGCATCAATGGTTACCACGTCGACCTTATCATTAACTATCGAATGCCCAGTTGCGGATTTACAATTGGGGGATAAAAATCTTTGTATGCCTGTTAATCCATCAGAGATATTGGCAACGATAGATTTGTCTGGAGGTAGTGGAACGTATAACACAATCATTCAACTTAATTATAATGAGGGAGTATTCTTTTTAAACAAAAATAATGTTAGCAATCCTCTACTAATTACTTATACTGATTTAGTAGTCGCATTAGGTACGGCTAATTTTTCTGAAGTAGAATTAACGGTTAATCAGGTAAGTGATGCTAGTGGAAAAATGTGTAATGGGCCATTAGATAATGATATCGTTCTCCTAACAGTAGAAGCGCCTCCAATAGGAGCTATTACTAGTGCAAGTGACTTGACAGATTGTAGCGGCTTAGCCAATGGGACTGTTACTTTTGAGTTTTCACCTTCGACGAGTGGACCATGGGAATTTGAATATACGATTAATGGAGGAGCTCCTATATCTGGTGCAACTAACATTACACCATTTGTTCTTCCAGTATCAGTAGTAGGTACATACGAATTAACTAGATTGGCAAATGAAGCAGGTTGTGAAGGGACTATTGATAGTGAATTTACGCAAGCAGTAGCCTCTCCTATTTTGTTAGCCATAAATGAGGTAGAGCATGCTACGGTATGTAATAATGGTACAGAGCCAATCGATTTAGATACCGACATACTCCTAAATATTAATGATAATGGAACTGCATTGGTAGGGAATGCGATAACGATAGGAAATATCAACTGGTATAGTGCGGACCCTTCCTTATTACCTGAGCATATCCGTTCATCTATATTGCTAGCATCCACCATTTTTACACCAGTAGCTGAACAAGATTATTTTTTTATTTATAAGAGACCTTCAGACGATTGTGAAGTAATTGGTAAAACGACGATTTCGTTGAGTAGTAGCGTTTGTTGTGTTGCGGATGCAGGTAATTTAATCAGACCTACAGGAGGAAAAGTTGATAACGCTACAGGGAATCAGTCCATCTGTGTAGGGGAAGACCTTGATGCTTTTACCAATAATTATACTACTTCAGATGAGACCAAACCAACTGTTACTTCCTATTTAACGACTTTTTTATTAACAAATAATATGGGGGTTATTCAACAAGTTGCTAGTAATGGAAATTTTGACTTTTCTATTTTAGGCGCGGGCACCTACGATGTATTTGTTTTAAACTATAGAATTAACAATGCTGAATCTACCATTTCTAGTTATTTAGCTCAATTAGCGGGTAGTACAGCTAGTGGTACAGGTGGAAATATTATAGAAATAATAGCTGACGATATGGATGATTCAAGTTATGGATTATCAATTGGTAGCATGAAGGTGCTTAATCCTGTAAGTTTTGGTACTTACTGTTTGGATTTAGATGAATTGGATGATGGTGTTGATACTGAGGCTGATAAAGTGCAAGTGATAATCAATGCTCCTCCTGTTGTCACAGTAAATGATGTATCTCTTTGTCAGGGAGCAACAAGCCCAACTATAGCATTAAATTCGACGAGTGGTAATCCAACACTATATGCCATTGATTATAATAATGTAGCTGAAGAAGCAGGTTTTATGGATGTGGCTATAACAACAGAATTACCAACCATATATGAGATTCCAGCAGGAGTGATGTCTGGAACCTATAGTGGAGCATTCAAATACAGTGACACCAATAGCTGTGGAGGAGTAGATAATTTTACAATTACCATCAATCCGCCTCCTGTAGCAATGATTAATGATGTTGCCGTATGTATGGGAGAATTATCTACCCCTATACTGCTTGATATAGTTTCAGGCAATCCTACTACCTATACTTTAGATTACGATGAAGAAGCTAATGTTGCGGGGTTTTTAGATATAAATACAGCAGAAATGGTATTAGGAGCTGAATTGTCTATTCCATCCTCCCTTATAGAAGGAAATTATAAAGGTAGCATTACCTATAAAGATACGAATGACTGTATTGGAATGGATGAATTTGTTATTTCTTCTAAAACAGCAGTACTGATAGAGGCGGGTGTTAATCAGACCATCTGTTCTACTGGAATGTTGAACTTGTCTAGTTTGGGAGCGGCATTCAATGCAGGGGCTACTGAAGGAACATGGACCACTAGTGGAACGGGAATTTTTGATGTAGAAGGTGTTGGGAATTTTGCTGAGGCTAACACTTATAAACCAAGTTTAGAAGATATTAAAAATGGAAGCATTGTAATTACGCTAACCTCTTTGGGTGCCGTAAGCCCATGCACCAATCAATCAGACGATGTCCTAATTACCTTCATTAATGTTCCTTGTACGGGAATCTTTCCTTGGAAAGGTAATAACTAAATAAATCACTAAAACACATTAATCATGCTATTCTTTACAAATTATTTTTTTAAAAAAATCTTTAAATTTATTACTAAATCTTCAAATAGTAGACTGGTCGGTATCTGCCTTTTTCTTGGGTTACCATTATGTTTACAAGCACAATATCGTATCAATGAGTTTGCGTATGATTGTGATATTAGTGATGATAATGAAGTCGTAGAAGTAAGAATAGAAAATACCTTCACAGGAAATTTATCAGACCTAACCCTTACGCTTTATAATGGTAATGGTGGCGTGCCTTATGGTGTTGCAGAAACACTTGATGATTTTACCGTAGGCACCAATGATGGTACTTATACTTATTATACTTGGATACCTTCCTCTATAATGAATGGTGCTCCTGATGGGCTGAGTCTTGATTTTCAAGGAACGGTTGTTGAATTTTTATCTTATGAAGGCGTTTTTACTGCTGTCGGAGGTGTAGCCGACGGAATGATGAGTACAGATATTGGGGCGAGCCAAACCAATAGTTCAACTTGTGATAAGACCTTACAAATTGATAATACAGGTACTTGGGTAGAAAAACTAGCAACAGTAGGTAGTGCAAATGCTTGTACGGCAGGGTTGAGTGTTGAAATGACTACTTGCGATAATAAAACTACTGGAACAGATACTTATCAAACTGTATTTAAAGTTTTGATTGGCTCAGAAACTTCCTTAAATGTTATGACTAGTTCAGGTATTCCAACTGTCACAACTATTAGTGAGGATGGACTAATCACAGTGACAGGAGTGGAAGAAGGAACAGATATAACGCTTTCCTTGTCTAATGCTGATTGTAATTTAATGGCTACCGCGACATCACCTATTTGTTTACCACGACCCACGGTAGATGCCAGAATCAATGAGATAGGCTATGATTGTAACGAAAGCGGAGACCCTAATGAAGTCGTAGAGGTTAGACTAGAAAATGCTTTTACAGGTGATTTGTCAGATTTTACAGTCACGCTTTTTAATGGAAATGGGAATGCTGCATATAATAGCGAGACTTTAGATAATTTCATCCTCGGTATGACTGATGGAACTTTCACCTATTATACTTGGAAACCTTCTACGATCATGAATGGCGCACCAGATGGATTAAGTCTCGATTATCAAGGAGCTTTGATTGAATTTTTATCTTATGAAGGAACATTAAATGGGGAGGAAAGTCCTGTTACTGGAGAGACCAGCACGGACATTGGAGTCAGTCAAAGTAACAGTACACTTTGTGATATAACTTTGCAATTATCGAATGCAGGAAATTGGGTAGAAAAAATAGCGACTAATGGTAGTTCCAATGAACCTAGTACTACTACAATAGACATCACAGCAATAGGCACCTGCAATGGGATTTCTGCTGCGGATGAAAATACCTATAATATTTTAATTTCAGGACTAAGCGCAACCAGTACTTATCACTTTGATTTGGATGGAGATGGTATGAATGAGGTAACTAATTTTAATGGAGCAACCACATTTACTACTTCTGTAGAAGGAAATAACAATGTACCTTTTATTGATGGTACGGCTAAGCGGTTAGTACAAGTGGATATAGGTGCGAATGGGAGTTATGATGCAATGATTAATATCCATGAAGTACTTTGCACAGATGCAGATGATGACGGTGATTTAGATTTTGATTCAGGATGTGATGAAGATAGGTCGACTAAAGATAGAGGATACATAGTGGCTACAGTTTCGCCTTATATTGGTGCTAATATTTATGTATACGTACTAACGAATAGGACGAACAATGCATTAGTTGCAAACACAACTGGACTGTTTACCAACTTAGAAAGTGGAGATAATGATGCGACAAGTGATTATCATGTGGTAGCTTTAAATTTCAGTGATAGGCTTGATGCCTTAGCATATATTTCAGGGCTTTCCTTCCATAATGAAACTGGTACAATTGTTACAACAAGTACCACACCCGCAGCTTGTTCCATGGCATGTGGTAGTATGGCTTATAATATTGAATGTTCACCAGAAAAGCCAATTCCTACCATGAGTCAATGGGGAGTATTAATTTTTACTTTATTAGTATTAAATTTGAGCTTAACTTTTTTGAGGAGATTGGAAAGGATAATATAACTAGCAATAATTTTTTGTTTAAAGCCATGAAAAGACCCGACTTAATCGATATTAAAACAGCCGAAGAATTGCAAAAATGGTATTGGCTTAAGCAAGAATTAGTGGATTACTGTAAATTAATGAAAATCCATTATTCAGGAAGTAAGGCAGAGATTACGGACCGCATTGCAGAAATATTAGAGACTGGAGTTATTAAAGCTGAGAAGCGAATTAAAAAGCAAAAATTTAGCTCTAGATTCAATTGGGCAAAAGAAGTTTTAACACCCGACACTATGATTACAGATAGCTATAAAAATGGCCAAAACACCCGACGGTTTTTTCAAGAACAAATAGGTCCCAGTTTTAAATTTAATATAGATTTTATGGCTTGGATAAAAGCGAATGTTGGAAAAACGCTTAGAGATGCTGTAGAACAATGGCAATTATTAGAAGATAGAAAAAAAGACAAAAATTTTAAATCAACTATTCCGAGTTCCAATCAATACAACCAATATATGAGAGATTTTTTTGCAGACAATCCAGACAAAACAATAAAAGATGCTAGAAAATATTGGTCTTTAAAGCGGTCTTTACCTGGACACAATAAATACGAGAAATCAGATTTGAAGTTAGGGTAGTTTGCAGTAGCAGTAGCAGTAGCGCAGATTAACCACTTACAACTCACCACTCACCACTATTTACCTTTTCCTTGCAGCAAAACTCGTAGCGTATAAAACATAATTTTAAAATCCAAAGCCAGAGACCGATTTTCGATGTACAAAATATCAAATCGCAAGCGCTGTACCATTTCCTCAATACTAGAAGCATAGCCATATTTGACTTGTCCCCAGGAGGTAATTCCCGGTCGAACTTTTAATAGGTGACGATAATGTGGGCTAATTTTAACAATTTCATCAATATAATGCTGCCGTTCAGGACGAGGACCAACAAGTGACATATCTCCTTTTAGCACATTCCAAAATTGAGGTAATTCGTCTAATCGCCATTTTCGCATGACCGCTCCCCAAGGAGTACAACGGTTATCATTATCGATAGATAATTGAGGCCCATTTTGTTCTGCATCAAGATACATAGAACGGAACTTAAAAATATTAAAGGGTTGCCCGTTTAGACCAATACGTTCTTGTTGATAGAAGATAGGTCCATTAGAGGAAAATTTGACTTTTAAGGCAATGTATAAATATAGAGGAGATAGTAAAATTAGCATAAATAAGCTAGCAGAGACATCTAAGAATCGTTTAACGGTCTGCTGCCAACGTGGCATTAGGTTTTGCTGAATATCAATCAAAACGGCCCCAAAGACATGATTCATTTTGACGGTTCCCAATAAAATATCATACATGTCAGGAATTATTCTGGTATAAACCTCTTCCTCAAAATCGGCAAGAGCATCTAATATTTCCTTGATTTTATTATGGTCAGAAGTTTCAATAGCAATAATTGCTTCTTCTATTTCATGGTCTCTGATGACTTGACTAATATCTTTGATTTTGCCTAAAACGGGGAGGTATTTGGCTAATTCATTTTTACTATTTCCATTAGAATCAATAAAGCCAAGAAAGTGATTACCCGTCGGCATTTTCATATTATTAATCTCTTCATAAAGGTCAATGGCGTTTTGATTGCCGCCAATAACTAGCGTATTATAACTGACCAACCCTTTAGCTAATTTTCGTTTAGCACGAGTAATTACAATCATTCTAGCAACCGCTGTTAGGAAAAAATGAATAGTTAATAAAGCGAAAAAAGAAGCGATATAGGTAGTATAAGATTGAATAACATCATCTAGAATTAGGGTGAAAAATAGAAAGAAGACACCAAGAAAAGACAATAAAAAAGTTCGCCACAAAGTAGCCAAACGAGAAAGCCGATAAATATCTTGGTAGCGGTCAAAGATGGAGTATAATAAAATCCAACCAATAGGAATGACCAAAATCCCAATGTATAAATTTTCATCTTGAATAACCGTTTGGTCCAAAGGAACTTCCTCCGAAACCACCTTTCGATAGACATAGAAGCACGCCCAAGCGAGCATGGCCATTATAAAATCAATAATTTTATAATTTCGAGTATCAATATATTGGCGTCGTGGATTCAATTTTTTAGACGGATGAATTTTACATTATCAATTAAAACTTCGGGGTTGGCTTCGGCTGCACCACCACAACCTAAATCATCGGTAGACACTCTGAAGGCTAATTTATAGCTAGGCAACTGAGAGACCTGTAAATCTTCTTGAAAATTGATATAAACCTTATTCCAACGATTGATAGGGCACAA
>CALJVJ010000115.1 GCA_937974625.1 uncultured Saprospiraceae bacterium | reverse complement strand
TGCACAAATAGCAAAGGGGTGGCAGATTGAAATTGGGAAAATGGAAGAGAAAAAAGTCTTTCTAAATAAGTTTACTTACATTCCGACCATTATTTTATTAGTTGTTTGCAGTTTTTTGATTTTCAATGTGTTACTGGGGTTATTTGGGATTCTGTGGTATAATATCAATCAACGGAAAGGAGAAATTGGTCTACGTCGGGCAATGGGGGCAACCCAAGAAAATATTGCTTGGCAGTTTATTGGAGAAATAGTCGTGATTGCCACTTTTGCGCTTATTTTAGGGGTATTTTTTGCAGTACAATTTCCGTTGTTAGGTGTTTTTGGATTTTTTGGGATTACTCAAATGACCTATTTTTCAGGAATAGCCTTAGCGATGTTATTGATTTATGGAATTATTGTTTTTTGTGCTTTTTACCCAAGTTGGCAAGCGGCTAAGATTCATCCCGCATTGGCTTTACATGCAGATTAGACGGATAAAAAGCGGCGTACTTCTAAAGAATTGTATGCCTCGAAGCGTTTCCTGTATTTTTAGAGATGTTTTTTGATAAAAGAACTGCACCAATTTTAAGAAGAAAAGCATCTTTTAGTAAAAACTAATTTAAAAATATGGAGACCTTAAAAGGAATTGCTAAGACCTTGTTTATCATGTATGCTATATTATGTGTAGGACTTTATTTTGGACAAGATAGTCTGATTTTTAATCCACATAAATTGCAGGAAGATTATCATTTTAGTTCTACCAATGAGGTGGAAATAAAGGTAAATGAAGATGTGTTTTTAAATGCCTTATGGATACGAGATGAAAATCCTAGAGGTGCCATTTTGTATTTGCATGGCAACAGAGGGTCCAATAAACGCTGCCAACACCAAGCGATGAATATGTCCAATAACGGCTATGATATTTTGATGGTAGATTATCGAGGATATGGAAAAAGTGATGGGGAAATTTATTCGCAAGCACAATTATATGCTGATGTACAGAAGGTCTATGATTATATGAAAGAAAGCTATCGAGAAGACCAAATTATTATAGCAGGGTATTCTTTGGGGAGTGGGATGGCTTCTTATTTAGCTGCCAATAATAGCCCACAACAGTTGGTCATGATAGCGCCATACCTAAACTTTTATGAATTGAAAAAACGGTATGTGCCGATATATATTCCAAATTTTTTGATTAAGTATCCTTTGGATAATGTCAGTCATTTAAAAAATATAAAATGTCCAGTTACTTTATTTCATGGGACGATGGATAGAGTGATACCTTATAAGCATTCCGAGCAATTAGTAACATTGTATAGTGATAAAGTGAAGTTGATTACCCTTAATAAAGAGTCGCATCGAGGCGCTATTTTTAATGGGTTGTTTCGACGAAAATTTGGGGAGCTAATTCGATGATAGTTTTGCCAACGGCTGATTGCCAACGGATAGATACAGTAGCGGCATACGCTACTAAATGATTTTTTATTCTCAAACTTAAATAGTATTGGTATAAAATGATTTTAATAATAGACGATGATAAAGCAGTAAGAACTTCTCTTGCCCTATTATTAAAACAAGAGGGGTTCGTAACTAAAGGTGTGGAATCGCCCGATGAGGCACTTGGTTTTGTTGAGCATAATGACCCTGAATTGATTCTCTTGGATATGAATTTTTCAATTCAAACTTCAGGGGAAGAAGGACTAGCATTATTAACAAAAATCAAATCAATTAATGCTACTGTTCCTATTATTTTAATTACGGGTTGGGCGACTATTTCTTTGGCAGTAGAAGGGATTAAACTAGGGGCAAAAGACTTTATTTCTAAACCTTGGCGGAACGATAATTTGCTCCAATCCATACATACAACTTTACAACTCAATCAATCTAAAAAACAGTCATTAACTCGGAAAAAACTAGACCAGCAATATAATTTTGAACAAATCGTGGGAGAAGACCCCGCTTTATTAAATATACTGGAAACCGTTGGGAGAATAGCCACGACCAATGCAACGGTCCTAATCATGGGAGAAAGTGGTACAGGAAAAGAATTAATTGCCGAAGCGGTCCATCAAAACAGTCTGCGCAGCAGCCAACCTTTTGTGAAAGTCAACTTAGGTGGCATTCCTTCCACCCTTTTCGAAAGCGAATTATTTGGTCATAAAAGAGGCGCTTTTACAGATGCTCGATTTGATAGAATGGGACGATTTGAAATGGCCAATCAAGGCAGTATTTTCTTGGATGAAATAGGGGATATGGAAATGGCGAATCAGGTAAAATTGCTTCGAGTATTACAAGATAAAACCTTTGAAATATTGGGCAGTAGTCGCACAAAGAAAGTGGATGTTCGAGTAGTCTGTGCGACCAATAAAAATTTAGAGCAATTAGTCAGCGAAAATAAATTTAGAGAAGACCTTTTTTATCGGATTAACTTGATTACTATTCAGTTGCCAGCACTTAGAGAACGGAAGTCTGATATCCCGTTATTGGTCAATTTTTTTGTAAATAATTTGAAAGAATTATATAATCGCCCTAACTTAACGGTGGATAAAGCTGCCTTAAAATGGCTGAAAGAATTAAAATTGCAGGGGAATATTCGACAATTAAAGAACTTGGTAGAGCGGACTGTTTTAGTGACAGCGAATGATACCTTGACCATTGCTAATTTTCAACAACAGGCACAAATTGCCCCAAGAAAAAGTAGTGCGAATAATCTACCAGCAGTTGGCGCAATGACCTTAGAAGAAATGGAAGTAACGATGATAAAAAAAGCAATGGGATTCCACAGTGGAAAAATTTCTAGAGTGGCTAAGACCTTGGGCATTACCAGAAGTGCATTATATCGTCGATTGGAGAAATATGATATTAATTATGAGGAATAAGAGTTGCATTGTTGCGATGTTGCTATGTTGGCGTAGAACAAAGCAACAAAGCAACAAAGCAACAAAGCAACACTGCAACAATAAAATAATTCTAAACTGTGAAAATCCGCACCCAATATATTCTCTTCGTTGTCATCATACATCTAACACTTCTCCTGCTATCTTTTCAAATTTTTCAAGAAAATAAATTGTGGTTTATTATTTCTGAATTTTTCATTTTAGGTTCTGTTTTTCTTTCTGTCCGATTGTATCGTTCTTTGATACAGCCGATCCAAACCATTACGATGGGGGTGGAGGCCATCAAAGACCAAGATTTTAACGTGAAATTTATGGAAACGGGGAGTGCGGAGATGGATAAATTAATTGGTACTTATAACCAGATGATAGACAAATTAAGAGCCGAAGGTATCAAACAGCAGGAACAGCATTTCTTTTTAGATAAATTAATTCAAACCTCCCCAGTAGGCATTTTAATTTTAGATTTTGATGAAAACATCGCTAGTTTAAATCCAAAAGTTCGAGCTTTATTTAACTTGAATCAGCTAGATTATAGAGGGCAAACTATCCATGCGCTGAAGCATCCAATCACTCAAGAACTAAGTCAACTCCAAACAGGGGAATCTAAGATTATTCAATTAAGTGGCGTGCAGACTTTCAAATGTCAAAAAGCCCATTTTGTCGATAGAGGATTTAATCATCAATTTATTACCATCGAAGAATTGACAACGGAGATACTTGCCGCAGAAAAGAAAGCGTATGGTAAAGTGATTAGGATGATGGCACATGAGGTCAATAATTCAATTGGAGCAATTAATTCTATTTTAGAATCTGCTTTAAATTATAAAAGCCAAATAGCCGTAACTGATAGAGCAGATTATCAAAATGCTTTAGAAGTAGCAATTGAACGCAATGACCAATTGAACTATTTTATGCGCAATTTTGCAGATGTCATTCGTATGCCTGCTCCAAAACTAGAACAGTATGATTTAAATAAATTACTCGAATCGATACAGATACTTTTTCATGCAAAAGCGACTAAAAACAAAATAGCGCTACTCTTTAATAAAACCGAAGTACCATTTTTTGTCAAAATAGATGTACCTCAAATACAGCAGGTCTTGGTAAACATCACCAAGAATGCCCTCGAATCAATTGGGCAGAAAGGACAAATTTCCTTTTTGTTGAATGTAGAAGCAAGGAAATTAATCATACGAGATGATGGGAAAGGCATTCCGAAGGAAATGGAAGCGTTCTTATTTACGCCGTTTTTTAGTACCAAAAACACAGGACAAGGAATTGGCTTAACTTTAATACGAGATATTTTAAGAAATCATGAATTTAGTTTTTCTTTGCAGACTATTGAGGAGGGGCGAACAGAGTTTGAAATTAATTTTTAAAAATAGAATAATACAACAATGCAAATTATTTTCATCATGGGCGTATCGGGTAGTGGAAAGACAACTATTGGTCAATTATTAGCAAAAGAAAAAGGCGTACCCTTTTTTGATGCAGATGATTTTCATCCGCTAGCCAATGTTGAAAAGATGAAAGCAGGAAATCCTTTGAACGATAAAGATAGGGCACCTTGGTTAGACCGCTTGAATGAATTGGCGAAAAAGGAATTCAAAAAGAAAGGAGCAGTGATAACCTGTTCGGCTTTAAAGGCAAGTTATCGAGAAAGATTAGCAGAAGGATTAGCAGCCTCCCCCAAATGGGTATTTTTGAATGGAGAATTTGAGACGATTTTAAAAAGAATAAATCAGCGAGCAGGACACTATATGCCAGCATCCTTGTTACAATCGCAATTTGATGCCTTAGAATTGCCAAAAGATGCTTTTTCTGTAGATATTGAGCAGCAGCCCGATGAAATTATCTATCAAATTTTAAAGGAATTGTAGAATATTAGTTTCCGATTTTGAAAAAATGGAAAATGCGCCTAAAAAATGCGTTAAAAGTTTATAAATAGGGTTATTTTTATTCATATAGACCTTTTCTTTAGCTTAAAAAATACATACCTTTGCACTCGCAAAAAAAGCTAAGGGCTATTTATGCCTAATTTTTTGCTGACATTCATTGAAATAAGATAAACAAAAATGGCTTCGTAGCTCAACTGGATAGAGTCCCTGACTACGAATCAGGAGGTTACAGGTTCGAACCCTGTCGAAGTCACAAATTCAGTCATTTGTAAATTAGTCATTAGTCGGTAGTATTTTTACTATAAACCAATGACTTTTGACCAATGACCAATGACTAATTAAATCAAAAAATACAGTTATGTCTAAAGTATGTCAATTGACGGGAAAGCGTCCTGTAGCAGGAAATAACGTATCTTTCTCAAACAGAAAAACGAAGCGTCGTTTTTTACCAAATTTACATAAGAAGCGATACTATATTCCAGAGATGGATAAGTGGGTAACATTAAAGTTGTCTACAAAAGCAATGCGTACAATTAACAAGTTAGGTATTTTCGAATATTTGACGAAGTTAGAAATGAAGGGCGTTGATACAGGCGTTGACGGATTCCAAAAATACAAAAATTCTTAATCAAGCGAATGTGCTTCCAGCGCTCCACTTGACAAGATTAGTTTTGCAGAATTCCTGAAATAAAATAATTGTTCATTTTTTAGCAATTAGCGACTAGGACGGAAGTTTGTCTAGCTAGTCTCTAATCAGTTAATTACTAATCATTTATATAAAATGGCAAAAAGATCAAAAGGTAATAGAAACCAGATTATATTAGAGTGCACAGAGCACAAAGCATCTGGTCAGCCAGGTACATCTCGTTATGTATCTCAAAAGAATAGAAAGAATACACCTGAAAGATTAGAATTGAAGAAATATAATTCAATTCTAAAGAAGGTAACGCTTCATAGAGAAATCAAGTAAGCTTATCAAAAGTTAAGTTTTTGCCAAAAAAACAACTTTGAGTTAACTTTCATTTTTCAAACAAGAATTTGTCGGAGATTTCCCTTACATTGAGGAGAATCTTTTTTCATCAACAATAAAAACTGCTCATAACATGGCTAAAGTTTCCAAGAACGCAAGAGTTGCCCAGCGTGCTGCAAACGCAGGATCAGGTCGTAACTTTGTAAAAGTTGTAAAGAGTATTAAAGATCCTAAAACTGGGAAATACACTTACAAGGAACAGATGATTCACAAAGATAAGGTGAAAGAATTTTTCGCTGACGCAAAATAATTGTGTCTGCTGAATGGCTGATTTTTAATCGTTGCGCATTCAGCGTGACCAAATTAATTATTTCTATTGAGCAGTTTTTAAGCGAACACATTCATCAAAGAGGCTTTTCTTTCTCGTAAAGAAAAGCCTCTTCGTATTTTGGGTAATAGGGTTGCGAAGGAATAAAGAAGATTTTGCAGAGAATAGCTGATGCTTAGTCTAAAATAACTTCAATAACTTTGTAATATCCATTCTTTACCCTTACACTTTTGCCTAAAGTCTGTTATTTTGCACTTCGATTATGATTACATTTGGGTTGATTGGTCTCTCACTTCATTTTGAACCATCAACCATCAACCGTCAACCATTTTTTAATGAGCTTTTTTAAGAAATTTTTTAGCAAAAAAAAGGAAGAAGAATTAGACAAAGGAATAGAAAAAACCAAAACTAGTTTTCTATCTAAAATGTCTAAGGCGATTGCGGGAAAATCCAAAGTAGACATTGAGGTATTGGATGAGTTGGAGCAAGTGTTGATTTCTTCGGATGTTGGATTGGATACGACTATCAAAATAATTGATAGGATAGAAGCTAGAGTAGAACGAGATAAATATATTAACACTTCGGAGTTGAACAGCATCCTTCGAGATGAGATAGTTCAATTATTATCAGAGAATAATACGTATGATTTATCAGGCTATGACCCACCAGGGGAAAGCATGCCTAGTATTATACTTGTGGTAGGAGTTAATGGAGTAGGAAAGACCACGACCATTGGAAAACTGGCCAATCAATATGTCAAACAAGGTCGAAAAGTGGTGCTAGGGGCAGGAGATACCTTTAGAGCGGCAGCAGTTGACCAATTAGGAATATGGGCAAAGCGAGTAGGATGTGAGTTTTTTAATAAAGGGATGCATACAGACCCTGCAGCAGTAGCCTATGAGACCGTAAAATATGCGATTGATAATGACTGTGACGTAGCGATTATTGACACCGCAGGGCGATTACATACCAAGAAGCATTTGATGAGTGAATTAACCAAAATCAAACGGTCTATTGGTAAAAAAATGGGAAGCGCACCGCATGAAGTATTATTGGTTTTAGATGCGACGACTGGGCAGAATGCAATAGAACAAGCAACGCACTTCACAAACGCTACGGAAGTAACTGCGTTAGCTTTAACCAAACTAGATGGGACGGCTAAAGGAGGGGTAGCGATAGGTATTAGCGACCAATTTAAAGTGCCCATTAAATATTTAGGAGTGGGAGAAGGAATAGAACAAATACAGATATTTAATAAAAGAGCTTTTGTAGATTCGTTGTTTAAAGACTACCAACAATTTGCGAAGTAATAATTTATAAACTGGGTTTTGTAAAAAGGTTTGCTTAAAAACAAGAGCTTTGTAGCTATCTTAAGAATATTTATAAGCTAAAGATAATTGTGTTCACGTAAGTGCTTGGACACAAATAACTTAAGAATTTATGACGGTCTCTTTTTCTGTTCCACGTCGTTGAAAATACTCGCCATAGCAAGCTATGTCTGCGTTTTTCGCCTAGTTGAACAAAAAAATAGCCTCGGTCAAAAGACTAA
>CALJVJ010000114.1 GCA_937974625.1 uncultured Saprospiraceae bacterium | reverse complement strand
AGTGTCGATTGGTTAGAAGCAATCCCCAATCCCGATAAATTGGATTATGGGTATATGGCATTTAAGGAAACTATTGACACCACTATTCAAGGATATGTGACTTATTCGCAGATATTGGGATGGGATATTCCATTTCCCTATCCGAATACTAAAAATTATGTACTCACTCGAAAGCAGGATATAGAAAATACAGAACATGTGGAATTCATTAGTGAAAACCATCTTGAATTTATTAAAAAATTGAAAGCAGAAGCAGGAAAAGACATTTGGTTAATTGGCGGTGGACAGGTCAATACAATGCTATTAAATGCAGGATTGATTGATGAGATACAAGTCTTTGTGATGCCTATCCTCTTATCAGAAGGGATAGCATTATTTGAGTTATTACCGAAAGAGACTGCTTTGAAATTGGTAGATTCTAAAACTTACCCAACTGGAGTGGTAGAATTGAACTATGGATTGGATAAACGGCCAACCACCTGAATTTAAAGAGAAGAATCGAGTCAGGATTTGTAGATGTTTGTTCTTTTTACAACTATGCTCTGCCCTTTTAATTGGGTATTATGGAGTTGCTGAATAGCTAATAAACCGGCTTCGTTGTTGTCCATTTGCACAAACCCAAAGCCTCTAGAACGATTGGTAAACTTGTCCCTAATGATAGTAGCGGAAGCTACTAGGCCAATGACGCCAAAAATCCTGAATAAGTCTTCGTTATCAGTATTAAAAGAAAGGTTCGATACAAATAATTTCATATATAACTTGTTTTTTTAAAAATATAATTATTAGGTAATTCTGCCACTTTATTTGTAGCAGACAATGATAAACTACTCAATGTTTAATTAACCCAAGTTGCGGACAATGAAAGGAAATAAGGCGAATTTTAAGAAAAATCTTTGATTTTGAATTGAAATTCAACGCATTTCCTTTCTTTAGGAATTGTCCGCAACTTGAATTAATTAATAAAGGTTATAACCTATTCTGGAGTAGTCTTTAATTGCCATTCAAAGTAGACCATTTCTTTTCTACTAAGGTCTTCTTTGACTTTACAATAATAGATTCTATCCACGTAACGTCTAATTATTAATGCCAATTTGGGATATTCTATTGAATATACTACTTGCCCTTCCTTGTATTTATTTTCCATAATTGTTTAGAAATTACAAAGAATCTGTTCTTTATTAGTGTTTATTCTAAAAAAAGTCGTTTGAAAAGTACTGCCAGCACTCCAAGTGATGGCAGTACTCTTTTCAATTCAGAATAAAGTCTATTTTTTTGTGAAAAAATCCATTTAAGCTTTACAGATTGATTCATTTATTCATTTTAGAATAAAGTCTAATCTATAACACTTAAATGAATTGACTTTTGGGGTATTTTATTCACTTGATTTCGATTTCTCTTTCTTCTTTGCCGCTTTTGCTGCTCTTTTTTCTTTCAACGTTTTTGCAGGTGCTTTTTTACCACCTTTTTTTTGAGCACTTTTTTCCTTTGACATATTGTTTTGTTTTTAAAAAATTAACTTAACATTTGCGAACTTAGTAGTAAGTCAAGCTAATTATGAAAACTTGACTTACTACTTAGAACCTAACTTACATATTTGGTGTAGTTCTTTTATTATCGGTTCACCCTCTTTTATATTCGAGTTTTAATAGTCATACTTGCCATATGGGAGCCAATTGCCTTCTTGGTTTCCAAAGTCTTGCATGAAGTACATTTGTTTTGCTGTGCCATCATAGACATAGAACACCATACCACTATAAGTAACTTGGGCTTCAAACTCTGTAATTTTTATATTTTTAAGCGACTCTCCATAACTAGTCCAATTCCCGGCATTTAGTCCAAAATCTGACATAAAGTTTAACTGTCCTGTTTTACTGTCAAGAATGTAAAAGGAAGTACCCGTACTATCACCTCTTTCGATTGCTTTGAAATGTAAAGGAGAAACGCCACTTTCCCGATAGGTATTACCATAATTTAACCAATTACCTGATTGTAGCCCAAAATTCAACATATAGGCGAGCTGCCCAGTTTTACTATCAATCGCGTAAAAAGCAGTACCAGCTCCTTTGAAGTTAACTTCAAAAGAAGGCTGTTTCACAGATTGAGCGAGGGTCTCTTGTGGATTAAAAGCAAATAAAATGCTTGCTACAAAAGCAAAAAAGTAATACTTATTAAAATTTTTTCTCATGTAATTGAATTTGAATTTAGATTTAAAATATTTTTACTTTAATTATATTTTTTATTAAAGAAAATACAGAAACAATAGAATACGATGCTATCTTTTTTCTTTGCTTTAGTACTGTCTTAAAAATAATCTGATTGTAGTCGTAAAATGAAAATAGGTTGGTTTCTAATTTTAACGGAATGTAATAGGTAGGTTATAAAATTGAGGTGGACTTTAAGCTTATTTGTGTTCTTACACTTAACGAGTTGAGCAAAGTTAGGCAGAAAGCAGGATTAAACTCTTACACTTATCAAGTGAATACTTACATATATCACATGTTTTCAAGGTTCTTTTTTCTTTTTCGTAACATTTTCTTGTAAAAAGAGGGGGTGAGGCCAGTAATTTTTTTGAATTGATTTGATAAGTGGGCAGGGCTGCTATAATGAAGTTTGTATGAAATTTCCGTTAAATTAAGCTCGTCATATAAAATTAATTCCTTAATCCTTTCAATTTTATGAATAATAATAAATTGTTGAATCGTTATTCCCTTCACTTCTGAAAAAGTATTTGCTAAATAAGTATAATCATAGTCTAGTTTTTCGCTGATGTAATCCGAATAATTCACCTTAGGTATTTCATCCGAATAATGAATCATTTCCGTAATTACATTTTTTATCTTTTCTATCAAGATGCTCTTTTTATCCTCCAGAAGTTCTAAGCCAGACCTTAATAAATTTTTGCCTAATAATTCACGCTGTTCGGAGGTGATGTCTTCCAAAATTTCAACCATACCCAAATCAACAATCACATAATGGATGCCTAGTTTTTTTAATTCTTCTTTGACCATCATCTTGCATCGCAAACTAACCATATACTTAATGTATAGTTTCATTTATTTTTTACATTTAAAAAATTATCCTAAATCTAAATCACTACCATTGATTCTTTAACCACTTGGTAGGCTTCTTTATATCATTTAGGTCTCAGTGCCTCTAAATAGTTGTACACTTTATTTTTCTTTCCCCCCTAAACTTTTAAAACGAACGAATTTAATGGGTTTAAATTTCTACGATGGTAGAAAAAAGTGTAACTACTTCCCTCGTAATTTCAACAAAAAACGCTCAATCTGCCGCCGATGCCGCAAAATATGCACAATAGCATGTTCCAATATTTGCTCTGCATCAAATCGTTGGCCCCAGTTAGTGAGCATTTTTTTCGCATTATCGTGTTCTTCTATTTTTAAATTTGGATAATCCACAAAAAGCTGTTCATTCGCTTTGAACATGGTGTTGATAGCCGTTTGATAGGCTTTGATGGTAGGCAATAAAACCTTGTCAGGAAAGTCAATGTTCTCTCCTTTTGACTTTCGAATATAAATAGCATAGCCATAACCAGAATGTACAACGTGAGATAGAACAGTTTGGATAGATTGACAATCAAGGTCAGTCGTTTCTGTATCTACAATAGTTGTCAATTCAGATGGGTTAATAGTTGCTATCAACGTCTGCAATTCTAAAATAGCTTTTTCATATTCATCTAAAATGGCGCCTATTGCCCCATTATCCCGATAAATTTTCATGTTTTTTATATTTTAATCGCATCCAAACAAAGCGCTGAAGCAGCTTCGATATGTGTCTGTGTCAGTTTTGCATCCGTCCGGCGCAATTGCGTTATAAAGCCTTGAATGCCACCCATTAGATAACCAATTAAGAGGTTGTTATCTATATTTTTAACAATTTTTTCTGCTTTTCCTTCATCTAATAAAGTGTTCATTTTGGCAAAAACTACCTCTTCTAAAACAATAGAATCTAAAGACAATAAAGGAGATGCTCGACACTGTTCTAAGAAAAAATATTCTGCTTCTCGATGGTAGCAATTTTGAAAAAAGGCATGAAAAATAGCATAAAAATTGGGTGAGAAAGATTGCGCTTTGTCGAAGTTGATGTAAATTTCTTCGGCGTGTTTTCTTTTTAAACTTTGGTAAAGCGAGTTAATAATTTCTTCTTTGCTTTCAAAATAAGTATAAATTGTACCCATTCCCACTTTGGCAGCTTTGCCAATTTTAGACATGGTCAAGCCTGCTAGTCCGATTTCGGAAACTAATGCTAAGGTTGCTTGGTGAATTCTATCTATCTTCTGCGGATCTCTTGGTTTCATACCTACAAATATAACAGAATAAAAAATGCCAATCTACTTCACCCGAAAATCAAAATAGTAATAAGGTAAGTCTCTTTTAGGTAGGTTTTGTTTTTCTAAATCCGTATCAAATAGTCGATTAAAATTATTACCCGCTAAATCTTCTAATTTTGCACTGATTTGAATACGATAAGAATTTGATGGCCAATTGTATAATGGCGTAAATACCCATTCTTTATCGGTATTGTTTATGGTTGCTTTGCCTTCTACTTTCTTTCCTTTTTTGGTATAAAGCGTTAAAGAATTTTGGGCTAAAGCATGGTCTAAAGTTTCTCCAAAATGGATAATAATAGGTGTTTTTGTATTTGCTTTGGGAACGATTGCCTGCCAATTTTTAGGACTTGGCGTCATCCTATCCGCTTGTTTAATAACTATTTTTTTGACAAAATCAGTTGCTAGAGAATACCCATTGACATCTTTCCAATTTTTTGAAATATGCAAAGTGTAAGTTTTACCAGCGATTAATGGAGTGCCCAATTTCTGATTTCTCAACAAATCTCTTTTTACTCTTCCCGGGTCAAACCACAAGGTCAACCGAGTACGGTCCTCATTCCATAGTAATGGCGTTAATTCTAAAAATGGCGTTGCTAATCTTTCTCCCTTGTCGTCTTTGAATTGTATATGTTGATACGCATTTCCATCACTCATAGGCGCAGAAAAATAGAGGTACATTTTTAAATTATTTTCTGGTAAAGTATCTATGGTAGGAAAGACTTCTGTAATAATTGTTTGTGTATAATTTTTGGGCGGAAGAGGTTTAAAAGTAAAATAAGGAACTTCGGGAAATTGCGCTTGATACGTCAGATTTTTAGAAAAGGGAATCAATGGACAAAAGTATAACTGCTTATTTTCTCTTTTCCAAGAACCTACAATTGCAGGATTCGGCTTATCTGGATTTTCAGGGAATAAGAAAACTTTTAAATCTTTGTTTTGGTAAATAATGGAATCACCTATAGGCGGGTTTTCCAATTGTACACAACCTTTTAAAGGATTATTTTCTTCGGTAAGAATAGAGAAAGTTTGGGCGGTAAGTGTAATTGAAAACAGATATACAAAAAAAGATAACCCAAAACATTTATAAAACTTCATTATTTATTTTTCAAATTTACAATATGACAGCCTTGAACAATTAAAAAAGTAAAACTTATTAGTGGTAGTAGCATAGGATTGAATCACATGAACAAACATCGTTTGTGAACCGCGGATGGTAAGCCAACGGATTTAAACGGTTACTTTTCTAGATTTGCTCTAGGCCGTATGTTGTACACGACCTAGAACAAATTTCGAAAGTACGACTTAACCAGCTTACCCACCTGCTTTGTAGTTCTCTCGCTTAGGCTCTCACATCCGTTTCACCGTTCACAAACAGTGTTTGCTCATTCAGGACATTTACCCTTTGGGCTCACTAGTTCAGGTCTATAGCCATCGATTGTTTTGGGTAGATAAATTTAAATCACCATTTCCTTGTCGCTGCAACATAATAAACTGACTATCAGATAATTTGTCTAATTGCTGAACATTGACAAATGGTAAGTTGATAAAATCAACTCCTGCGGTACCAGACCGCTCTGCTACTTTCTCTGTCAAAGAATCACTAAAGTTAGCCACCGCATCTATAGAAATTTTCATCACAGCTCTAGAAGAGTTCGCCATTAATAAATAAGACTTGCCTTCTTTTTCCATTTGAATAATATCTAAAGGTACATTCCAATTGCCTAATTCTGCGACAGTTTGGCCTGTGGTGTGTTCTCCTGGTTGTAGGTTTTTCATTGGAAAAACCACTAGCGGCGTACAGGTATATGCAGCTACTAAGTTAGCTTGTCCTGCTATACTTACTGGTAAAAATGCTTTAATTGGCGCGTGCGTTTCATATTTTCCATGAGCTGCATGATAAATCTCCAAAGATGATTGCATTTGCTCCGCCTTAAAAGGAAAAGGAATGCTTCTGAAAGTAGAAGCAAATTCTTCGTTAGACAAACCTGAAACCATTACTTTTCCTTCAAAATAATTTAAGTCCGAGATAGCGGAAACGCGCATGCTGTTTCCCCTTCTATCTTTCTTTTCTGCATCAATAGGATTATTTAAGCCTATTTTTGAATGACTTACTTCTGTTAAAGGAACGTGCTCAATCGTTTCCCCATTGGTCTTTAATAGAACAGGGGTGCCATTACTATGATGTACCGCAAAATAAATCATTTTGGAAATAGGATTAACCGCCATATCTTGGATGGTAATTTCAGTTGCGGTCGTACCTAATAAAGAAGCGATTTGTTCGTCAACTTTAGCCATTTTTACGCTTTTGGGCGCTTCGGCTGCAACGTTATCCTTCGTATCAATGGCAGCAATCATTGCACTTTTGGAGTCTCCAACAAATAGGATGCCTTCTGGGCCAAATGAAATCGAATTGATTGATACTATTTCAGGATTACCAGTGACAAAGTCTGCGGTTAAAGGAGAAGTACCGTCGTTGGCAAATAAGTTTGCAGAAAGCAAACAAACAAAGGCTAAGAGTAAGGTGTTAATTTTTTTCATAAGTAAATTGTTATTGAATTTGGTAGGGGCAATCCTTTGTGGTTGCCCATTCATTTAGAGTAATTATAAAAGATTGTTCCTATTTAGTACTTTGTATAAACCAAGTTTTCAAAATAAAGTTGAATCAAAAAATATGTCTTCAAAAACTTTAATTATCATGGGGAGTGCACGTAGTGATGGCAATACCCGAAAAATTGTTGAAGTAATTATCAATAAAACCAAAGCAGATTTTATTGATTTAAACGTTTATAAAATTAGTTATTTTGATTATGAACATGGTAATAAAGATGATGATTTTGTCGAAATCGCTACTAAAATGGTCAATTATGAGCAAATTGTCTTTGCCACGCCCGTTTATTGGTATGCCATGAGTGCCCAACTAAAAACCTTTTTTGACCGACTGTCTGATTTATTAACGATTAGAAAATCATTAGGGCGACAACTAGGGGGTAAGAAAATGTATTCTATTGCTTGTAGTTCTGATGAGGTAGCATATGAAGGGTTTTCGATGCCATTTAAAAATACAGCGGAATATTTGGGGGTGGAGTATGGTGGACATTTGCATAGTTGGTATGATTCGGAAAATGACTTGATTCCAGAAAGTGTTTTATGGGAAATTAAATTGTTTTGTGAAGGACTTAGCTAAATTTAATTTCTCACAACGGCACGACGACTGAAAGGAGTGTGTCTTAATTTGTTGTGTCGTTGAGGCGTAGTGAGAAATTATTAATACTAATTTGCTCAAATTTTAGCTTTAGACTAGTTTATTGATTATGAATACTAATTTAAAAATAACGATAGCCAATCAACAAGATTATTCAGTTATTGCCAATATTTATAATGAGTACATCATCAACGGTGGTGCTACGATGGATGAAGTGATTAAGACCGAAAAAGACATCGCTGGTTGGGTAGATAAGTTTAATGATAGAGAACGATTATTTGTCCTGAAAAAGGATGCACAGACAATAGGGTGGGGCATCATCAAAAAATATAGCGACCGTAGTGGTTATCGAACAACTTGTGAGACCGCCATTTATTTAACTGCTGCTGAAAAGGGAAATGGTTATGGTACTTTTTTTAAAAAGGAAGTCATGAAAGTTTGCAAAGAATTGGGGTATCGACATTTAGTCGCTAAAATATTAGGAGATAATCAGGCAAGTATCGTTTATAATCAAAAATTAGGTTATACGGTTGTGGGAACTCAAAAGGAAGTAGGCTTCCGAGATGGACAATGGTATGATGTAGTAATTATGCAGTATTTGTTTAGATAATTATAGCTTCAATTTTCTTTATGTAAATAAAAACAATTACCTTCCACTTATGTTGTACTAGTCAATTAATAGTTTTTCTATATTTTTCTTGCCTCATTAATTTCAGTACTTCATTTTTGTTTAATCTTTTTGTGAAAATGTTAAACAAAACAGCTTGTTATTAGTTTATCCTTCGATACATTAGGCGAAATCCCTACGATAATATCTCTTTCATCATTAAAATAACGAATAACGTGACAAAAAAAATAGCGGTCATAGGCTCTGGTTTTGCAGGATTAAGTGCAGCTTCTTGTTTGGCACAAGCAGGGAAAGAGGTGCATTTATTTGAAAAAAATGACCAATTGGGAGGACGTTCTCGACAGTTCAAAGCGGATGGATTTACTTTTGACATGGGGCCAAGTTGGTATTGGATGCCTGATGTTTTTGAGCGATATTTTAAACGATTTGGCTATACGAGTAAAGATTTCTACGATTTAAAATTATTGGATCCTTCTTTTTCCATGATTTTTGAAGGAAACGAAGAAATGAAAGTACCTGCCAATTTTGAGGAACTTTGCCAAATGTTCGAAAATGAGGAAAAAGGTAGTGCCGTTAAGCTGCGGAAATTTATGATTGAGGCAGCTTATAAATATGAAAAAGGGGTGAATGATTTGGTCTATAAACCGGGTCTTTCTTTATTGGAATTTGCGGACTTAGATTTAATTAAAAATACTTTTCGATTACAGGTATTTTCGTCTTTTAGCAAACATGTACGGCAATATTTCAAAAGCCCCAAGCTGATTGCTTTAATGGAATTTCCTGTCCTATTTTTGGGCGCAATGCCTAAAGATACTCCCGCTTTGTACAGTTTGATGAATTATGCAGGTTTGAAATTAGGTACTTGGTATCCAATGGGTGGTTTTCATAAGATAGTGGAAGGAATGACTAGAATTGCAGAAGAACAAGGCGTGCATATTTATAAAAG
>CALJVJ010000113.1 GCA_937974625.1 uncultured Saprospiraceae bacterium | reverse complement strand
AGCACTTTGGTTTAGTTTGCTAAAATTAGCAGGCCTAAAAGAAGAAGCTTTTAAATTGAGAAAAGTAAGCTTTAAAAAAGGGGTCGCAAATAGAGTTCCCTTGCATAAAACTAGTGTCAAAAGAGCAAAAAATATTTTATTAGTCATTCATGGGATTATTGGGGATACCAAAACCATGATTACCAATTTGGAATTCTTGAAAAAAGAAGGACATTACGATTTAATTTTGACCTTTGATTATGAAAATTTGAATACAAAAATTGAAGATATTGCTGCCAATTTGAATGAACAATTAAAAGCTAATGGTTTAGGTCCTGATGATGGAAAGACCTTTGATATATTAGCCCATTCTATGGGTGGGTTGGTGAGTAGATATTTAATTGAATTTATTAGAAAAGGAGATACTTTAGTGGACCATTTAATTATGTTTGGTACACCAAATGGAGGTTCTATTTTCGGAGAAATTCCTGTCTATCGAGATAAACTAGTGAAGTTATTGACCGTGGGGCTGAATTTTGGAAAAGCTTGGTTAGGTGGAGTAGGCGTAGCCCTTAGTGCTTTAAATAAAGTGCTAATTGGTTCTAAACCTATTACAATTACCTTAAAACAAATGAGTGCAAATAGTGCATTTATTGATAAATTAAAAGATGGTCAGAAAGGGCATACTAAATACCGAGTTATTGCAGGAGATATTTCTGATTATCACAATATTAAAGGGGCAAGGTTCAAACGATTTGTGGAATCAGTTTTGCTCAAAATAGGAAAGACTGCCAATTCCAATGAACCGAATGATATAGCCGTTTTAGTAAAAGATATTCGTTCGGTTCCTGATAATATTGCCGCTGAAAAGTATGATGTATGCTGCCACCACATGAATTATTTTGATTCAGAGGAAGGGCTGATTGCTTTAAGAGAAATTGTCGAGAGAAGGTAATTCTATTAGGCAGTCAGATTATCGCTGACTGCCTAATAGATTTAGCTATAATTTTTTGAATTCCAAATAAGAATATAATAAAAGAAATAAGCTACTCAATACCGTAAAGCTCATAAAAATACCAAAAGCAAATTGCTTGCTAAGCAATAAACACAAAATAGCAACGACTAAACCTCCAATCATAAATATTCGTCCTCCCATCCTATGCGTTTTTCGCCAAACAGTCTCATTTTCTAGCGTCCAAGGCGTTCTAATACCCATAAAATAGTTTGGTTTAATGGTTGGAAAGTAGTTGCCTAAAGCCATTAAAAATAAGGAAATAATGGCAAAGACAATTCTTGGGTCAGAGTCATTACCAGAAACACCTGAATGAATAATGAATAGCGCCAAGGCGGAAAGCATAATCATTATTACAAATGTTATTTTATCGTAAGCAGACCCCATCGTTTGAATCCGTTTTTTAGGGTCGATTATGGGGGTCAATAGTAATATTAAATAAGTAGGAATCATTAATAGTGCGATAATTAAAATCAATGAACTTTTATCTCCGAAACCGTCAGCTTTTCCAGAAATATCGAAATGAGTGGCTACTGTTTCAGGAATTTGATGCCAAATGACAGCTAAATAGATAAATGGTATAGCTAGGATAATAAGGAGCCAAAAATTGAAGGATTTTTTCGAGCTTTCCATAATGATATTTTTAGAATTTAGAAATTTATTTTTTTAGTGTTACAATCCAAGTTAGAATTTCATCAAGAACAGTGGTATTAATGGAATAGGAAATAAATTGACCTTTTCTTTGTGCATTGACTAAATCAGCCTGCTTTAAAAGGTCCAAGTGATGAGATATACTTGGCTTTGAAATATTAAAATGATTGGCTATCTCACCAGCCGTTAAGTCTTTTTCTCTCAATAGTTGGAGAATTGCTCTTCTCGTTTCATCATTTAGTGCTTTGAATATTTTTTTCACTTTAGAATAATTTTGTAGACTGAACCTAAACAGATTAGATATTTAGACAAATGTCTAAATGTTTTAATTGTAAACTCATTTTTTTCGTTGAAACCATTCTTTTTTTAGATAAAAGGATGGTAGATTATTGTTTTGTATAGTATTCTATTATATTAGCCCATCATCTAAAGAACAAACGAACAATCATGAATTTTTTGAAAACCCTTCCTTTAGTTTTATGCCTTTTAATCGTGGCCTGTAAGCATGACCCACCTTTAGAGACTTCCTCTCCTCCTGATAAAGTAGATGAAATTCCCAAATCTCTTCCAATGAAGTCGGTAGATTTAAATGATATGTCCTCATTTAAAGTAGCTGGTACAAATTGGGAAATTAAAGGAGGAGTATATTCAGATTTGAATCAAGAGAAGTCCTTGGAAGCTAAGAATGGAAAAGGTATATTAGTCAATCAGCCTACAGAAAGCGATAAGGCTAATATTATGACTACTTGGGAGCATGGAGATATTGATTTTGAAGTAGATTTTATGATTCCAAAAGGCTCTAATTCTGGTATTTATTTACAGGGACGCTATGAGTTACAAATTTTGGATAGTTGGGGTAAAGAAAAAATTACATCGGCAGATTGTGGAGGCATCTATCAGCGTTGGGATGATACCCAACCTGAAGGACAAAAAGGATTTGAAGGAACTGCCCCAATTGTAAATGCAAGTAAAGCGCCTGGTCTATGGCAAAATTTTAAAGTTGAATTTCAAGCGCCTCGATTTGATGAACAAGGCAACAAAATTCAAAATGCCATTTTCAAAAAAGTCTACCTCAATGACTTTTTAATACACGATAATGTTGAACTAACGGGACCAACAAGAGGCCCTGCCTTCCCAGCTGAGTCAGCTACGGGACCACTTTTTATCCAGGGTGACCATGGACCTATAGCCTTCAAAAATTTTAAATATAAAGCTTACACTTTAGATAAATTATCCTTAACCGATATTAGCTATGAATTTTTTGATGGAAAAGATGATAAGTTGCCCGATTTTAGGCAATTAACAGCTAGTAAAACTGGTACTTTAGATTCTTTAGATGTAAATAAAGCTAGTGAACAAGCAGATGGATATCGACTTAGATTTACAGGAAAGTTAACTGTTCCTGTGGCTGGAGCATATTTATTTTCTACTCGAATTGACGATGGAGGAGAGTTATTGATAGATGGCAATTCCATTGTTTTTAATGAAGGGGACCCTGGTTTTGGAGAAGAAAGGGGTTTAGTGAACCTGACTAAAGGAGACCATGATTTTGTAATTACCTACTATCAAGAGGTTTGGGGAAGATTATTAGTGGTTGATTATGAAGGACCGGGCATTATCAAGCAATCATTGGCTTCCAAAATGCCAGTGTATGCTTGGCAGAAAAAGCGAGCTCCAATATTAGCAGTTGATTTAAAGCAGCCTGAAATGTTGCGTGCCTTTGTAAATCATAATGGGAAAAAGAAAACTAATATTTTATCTGTAGGTGATCCTCAAGGTGTACATTATAGTTTTGACTTAAGGTCTGCTAATTTGATTAAAACTTGGAAAGGACAATTTGCCGATGTGACAAAGATGTGGCAGGGTAGAGGAGAACCCCAATTATTGCAACCAATGAACACTTCCATTGATTTGACAGGTGGTTTACCTATTGCTACTTTAAAATCTGAAAGTGCTGCATGGCCCTCCTTTATTCCTGAAGGTTTCCAATTTAAAGGCTATGAAATAGACGAAACTAATAGACCAACTTTCCTTTATAATTATAACACTACACAATTTACTGACCAAATACTACCAGGTAATGGTGGTAAAAGTTTGATAAGAACTATTCGAAAAATGGGGGAAGGAACTAACTTATATCTAAGGGTGGCTAGTGCAGACAGAATTCAACAATTACCCAATGGTTTATATAGTGTTGATGGTGATTATTATATAAAAGGAGCAGATTTATTATTAAGAAACGAAAACGAATTAATTTTGAAGGTGAAGGACGAAATGGTCTACGAAGTTCATTGGTAAACTTTGTCAGTAAGTGGATTTTCTTAGAGCAAACTTAAAAAAAGCAAACCATGCAAATCAAGCAATTTATAGGTAGTTTATTAATATTATTAATTCCAATTTCGGTATTGGCGCAAAAAAATAGCCTTTTATTAGAAAATAAATATTACACGATAAAATCAGTACCTATTCCAAAAGATATTGTATTGGAAGTCGGTGGATTGGCTTTTGATGATAAAGGAAATCTAGGGGTAACGACTAGGCGAGGAGATTTATGGTCAATTAAAAATCCTAGTAGTGCGAACCCCGAATTCACACGTTTTGCTTCTGGTCTTCATGAACCTTTAGGCCTAGGATTCCGAAATGGCGCCTTTTATTTGGCGCAAAGAGCAGAGTTGACTAAAATTCAAGATAGAAATGGGGATGGCAAGGGAGATTTATATGAAACCATTTATTCTTGGCCTTTAAATGGAAATTACCATGAATATTCTTATGGACCAGAGTTTTTACCAGATGGAAATATGTTGATTACCCTTAATTTAGGCTGGATTGGAAGAGGGGAAAGTGGTTCAAAATGGAGAGGTTGGTTATTACAAATATCACCCGACGGAGAAATGACGCCTATTGCAACAGGACTGAGGTCTCCAGCAGGTTTTGGTTTAAACGCAAAAGGAGATGTTTTTTATACCGAAAATCAAGGTGATTGGGTAGGTTCTGGTAGAATGACGCATTTAGAAAAGGGAGATTTTGCAGGAAATCCAGAAGGCTTAAAATGGTCTCAAGAACCCAATTCCCCTGTGAAAATAAAGTTTGCAGATATTGTTGATACAATGGGATACACCTTATACGAGTATAGTAAAAAACAGGCTGGAATTAAACCACCAAGTGTTTGGTTTCCACACACCTTGATGGGTATTTCTACTTCTGATATTTTGGTGGTCAATAATGATAAATTTGGACCTTTTGAAGGGCAGTTATTAGTAGCGGACCAAGGGCACAGTAAAATTATGCGCGTATTCCAAGAGAAAATTAATGGCGTATACCAAGGTGCTTGTTTTCCTTTTAGAGAAGGCTTTGCTTCAGGAATTTTACGAATGGAATGGGGCCCAGATAATTCGATTTATGTGGGCCAAACTAATAGGGGGTGGGCTTCTACTGGAAAATCTAGTTTTGCCCTAGAAAGGTTGGTTTATAATGGCGAAATACCCTTCGAAATGAAAACGATTAAAGCTAGAAAAGATGGTTTTACCATTGAATTTACTGAACCTATCAATCGTACTACTGCAGCCAACCCCGAATCTTATTCGATAAGTGATTTCACTTATAAATATCATCACGTTTATGGCAGTCCTGTTACCGACCTGCAAACTAGAACGGTCTATAAAGTGGAAGTGGCTCAAGATGGGAAATCAGCTAAATTATTTGTAGAAGGTTTGCGGGCTGGATATATCAATGAAATTAAAGCGGAAGGGGTGAAAAATAACCAAGGAAAAAATCTTTTACACAATTTTGCCTATTACACGCTGAATGAAATCCCAGGAGGGGAAGAACAAACCGACCACGAACATCATATGGCGCACGATGCGATTGTTCCTGCGGTAAATTTAGTCAGTGATAAAAGAGTGACCGAAATACCTTCTAGTTGGTTTAACGGCCCAGATGTAACCTTGACCCTGACGACAACTTCGGGTATGAAATATGTAGAAAAGGAATTGATTGTAAAGGCGGGTCAAAAAGTAAAATTTGTTTTGAATAACCCAGATGATATGATGCATAATGTAGCGATAGTGAAGCCCGGGAAAGTAGCTGTTATCGCTGATATGGCTAATAATTTAGGCTTGCAAGGGCAAGAGAAAGGCTACATACCTGAATCGGATGATTTACTTTTTCATTCCAATTTACTAGTGCCAGGGAGTTCAGATATTTTTTATTTTGTTGCACCCACAGAACCAGGAGCCTATGAATATGTCTGTACATTTCCTGCGCATTCCGCAACTATGCGTGGAATCTTAATGGTGGAGTAGGGTTGTATTTAATTTATTAACTGACAAGTACTAAAATTAAATTTGTTTCACAGAACGACACTACACTACACTATTGTAATAAGCTGACTATTAAACCGTTATGTTCGATATGGGTTGTATGAGATTTTAAAGTAAATTGATGCAAATACTTAGTATTTATTAAATTAGTAGGAAGGCTAATATTCAAAATCTATTAAAAACTGAACCCTTTCGCGGGTTTGGGTAGGAATTTTCCAATTGCCTTGATAGCTTACTTTTTCGGGTAAGTACTTGCCCTCATATTGAGTTAAGGATACCTTCATTCTGATATCGAAATCAAAAAGACTGTCATATTTTAAATGATAATTTCGGGCTACTACTTGAAAATCTTCTTTATCAAAATAGGTTTCTAAGTATTTAATGATAGTTTTATTAGTTGACGTTTCTGGCTTTACGACTGCTCTTAAAACATAACATTCTTTATCCTCTTCAAATGTTTTTGATGAAATATAAAAGTCATAGTGTTTAATCATTTTCTCTTCAAAAATGGCAGTTTTGCCACCAATAAATGGTACATCGACCTCTTTCCCCGGTTGAAAAATGAGTTTCTTTAATTCATTAATGTGTTTTTCAATGCCACTTAAATTATGCTGAGTAATACTCGAATTATTTGGATTGCCGCAAATTTTGCCTTTGGTCAAAAAGATTTGCTCATGCATTCGAGCAGTGTAATACTTGTGCTTTCTTATTTTCTTTTTTTTATAAAATTTCCCTTTAATTTCCTCTTTCAAATATTGCATGGTTCGACAATTCCCGTCTATAAATTGCTCTGTAGTATGGTAATTCGCTGCTTTAATTGCATGCTTACGATTAAAAATTTCGACTTGGTTCTCTGCTTTATGTGGTTGGAATCTTAAATTGTGAAATGCCTGATAAAAGGACTCATCTTTTTGGACAATGTCAATAAAATCTTCGACATTAAATCCCCTTTTTGTGGCCGTGACAACAAAAGAATCTAAGAAGACTATGGCGGATATATCTTTAGTTACGTTTGGCGATTGACCGAAAATAGGATGATGTAAGAGCGTGAATAATAAGATTAATTTAAATTTCATTTACTCAGTTAATGATTTCTGATTAATATTAATTTAACTAAAAGTTTATAGTAAGAAATAGAATCATCTAATTGTCTCCCCCAGATATTTGTTGGCAATAATCCTTTGGCAAAACTAGATTTTCAGCCAAAGGATTATTACCAACGGATATTTTCTAAGTTTATCTGATAGTCTAACCGTAATATTAAAGGATATAAAGAAAAATTGGAATTCATAAATCTTACAATTATTAGCTAACCTGCTATTCTGGGATAAAAATATCACCTTTCTTATCTAAAAGTACTTAAAAATAATATTTACCTTTGCGCTTTTAAAATCGACTACCCAAATTTAATTAATTTACATGAAGAATATTACGGTTATTGGTGCTGGAACCATGGGGAATGGCATCGCACATATTTTTGCGATGAAAGGTTTTCCTGTAGTATTAGTGGACATTTCACAAGTAGCCTTAGATAAGGCATTGGCGACTATTGAAAAGAATTTAGACCGAATGGTTCGAAAGGAGAAAATCTCTGAAGCTGACAAAGTCGCAACATTAAGAAATGTGGTAACCAGTACAGACTTAGCGAATGGAGTGAAAAATGCAGATTTAGTGGTTGAGGCGGCTACAGAGAGAGTTGATTTGAAATTAAAAATCTTTAAGCAGATTGACGAATCGGCACCTGAAAATGCTATTTTAGCTAGTAATACTTCTTCTATATCTATCACCAAAATTGCAGCAGCTACCAATCGTCCAGAAAAGGTAATTGGTATGCACTTTTTTAATCCTGTTCCTGTAATGAAATTGGTAGAGGTGATAAATGGTTATGGTACTTCCAAAACTGTTACTGCTGAAATCATGGAATTATCAAAGCATTTAGGAAAAGTGCCTGTAGAAATTAAAGATTACCCTGGATTTGCAGCAAATCGGATGTTGATGCCTTTATTGAATGAAGCTTTTTATACTTTATATGAAGGAGTAGCTGGTGTAGAAGAAATTGATACGGTAATGAAATTAGGAATGGGACATCCTATGGGACCATTACAATTGGCGGATTTCGTCGGCTTAGATGTTTGTTTGGCTATTTTACATGTTTTAAAAGATGGTTTTGGAAACCCTAAATACGCTGCTTGTCCGTTATTGGTAAACATGGTGGCAGCGGGAAAATTGGGCAGAAAAACTGGAGAAGGCTTTTATAATTACCAAGGTGCAGGAAAAGATTTAGTGGTTGCAGAGCAGTTCGCTTAAAAAGTGGAAGGACTGAAATATAAAACCAATTAGCATTGCTAAATCAGGCTGATTGAAAATTGAAAATTAATTATGGCTAACTATAAATATGATTTAAGGGGCGTTTCAGCGACCAAAGATGAAGTACACGAGGCAATCAAAGGAATGGATAAAGGATTGTATCCCAATGCATTTTGTAAAATACTTCCTGATGTAGCTGGTGGCGATGCCGATTATGTCAATTTAATGCATGCGGATACCGCTGGTACTAAAACTAGTTTGGCCTATTTATATTGGAAAGAAACAGGGGATGTCTCTGTTTGGGAAGGTATTGCACAAGATGCTTTAGTAATGAATTTGGATGATATGGCCTGTGTGGGTTGTGTTGATAATATTTTGCTGTCCTCCACTATCGGACGGAACAAAAACTTAATAACTGGCGAAGTTATTACCGCTTTGATTCAAGCGACTAAAAAATTGACCGACCGGTTAGCGACCTTTGGCATCAATGTACATTCAGCAGGTGGTGAAACGGCTGATGTTGGGGATGTAGTTCGGACTATCGATGTTGGGTATACTGCTTTTGCTCGAATGAAAAAAGCAGATTTAATTGTCAATGATATCAAGCCTGGAAATGTAATAGTGGGCTTGGCTTCCTATGGTCAAGCTACCTATGAAGAAGCATATAATGGAGGGATGGGAAGTAATGGCTTGACCTCGGCTAGACATGATGTTCTGAGTAAGGAATATGCGGAGAAATATCCTGATAGTTTTGATTCCAATACGCCAAATGAAGTCGTTTACATTGGTTCCAAAAAATTGACGGATAAGATTGATATTGATGGCGAACAAATTGATGTCGGTAAATTAGTGCTGTCTCCTACAAGAACCTATATGCCAATTATAAAAGCTATTTTAGCAGAATTTAGCGGACAAATTGATGGGATGATTCATTGTACTGGAGGAGCACAAACTAAGGTCATTAAATTTGTTGACAATGTGCATATTATAAAAGATAATTTATTACCTATTCCCCCCCTTTTCCAAATGATTAAAGAAGAGGCGGATACCGATTGGAGAGAGATGTATCAGGTGTTTAATATGGGGCATCGATTGGAAATTTATGTGAAGCAGGAGATTGCAGAACGAATTGTTGAAATTTCAAAATCTTTTAATGTAGCCAGTCAAATTATCGGTCGAGTAGAGGCTTGTGATTCCCCAAAAGTAACGATTGTAGCGCCTGATGGGAGAAAAATGGATTACGATAATTAGTAATATTTGTTTAATACTTTACAGATTCCGCTCTAACAATTTATTTGCTAGATAAATAATCAGGTTTTTAAGTTAAAATTTGACCTTTGATGATTTAGTAAGCAAGTATTTTATTAGCTTGCACTAAAATTGTAGTACCAGTAATAAGAAGAAAAATTAAATGTTTCGAGATCTACTACATTCTAGGCTAAGACTATTACTTGTTCCGTTTTTAATTGCATGGACAGTAGCGCTATTTGCTCAGGCAGAGCAAACAAAATCTACTATTGTTTTTAGTGGAGAAATAACTGGTTTAGCACCTAATTCCAATCAAAAAATAACCTTTAAATTTTACGAAAATTTTCTAACTTTTGCAGAAATCCTTTATGCTGCGCCTATTCTTGATGGTAAATTTACCATAACGATTCCTTTTAGAGAAAATACTTCTGGTTTTATAGCTTTGGGAGATGTTCATGTTCCCATTTTTGTAGAAAAAGGAGATAATATTTTTGTCGAATCTACTGCCTCCGCATTTGTAGATTCTTTAAAATATTCAGGTGTAGGTGGACTCAGAAACAATTATTTAAAAGCTACTTTTCTGAAATTTGATGTCAACGATGCCAAAAGTATTGATGAAGGTATTTCCAAAAATAATGCAGAAAATTACCAAGTATTATTAACCAACTACAAAGCTGAAAAAGTCGCTTTTCTGGATGAATTTTTAACCAAACGAGATACCCATTTTTCAACACCATTTTACGATTATATCAAAGCTGATATTAACTATTGGTGGGGACAAAACTTAATGCGTTATCGAAAACAGCATCCTGCCTCAAGTATTTTTAATGTTCCTTTATCACTTGAAGATGAATATTATAAATTTATGGATACGCTTGATTTAAACAATGAAGCAGTCTTGAACAATGCAAATTATCTTCAATATATAGGACAATATACCGACTGGCGAGAAGATATGATTTCAAGAGGAAAGCTGAAGTTTAAAAATGTAGATGGTGTCAAACAGGAATTGGTGAAAGTTAAAATGGTACAAACTTATGGTCAAGTATTGATTGACCAGTTGAAAGTGAGAAAAGAAGCCTATGATGCTTTGTCCTCAATTGCTGAATTAAATAGAGGAACCGAAGTACTATTTTTACAAGATGTGACCAATGATAGGTTTATGTATGGCTATAATGGGAAAAGGTATAGGGATAAATTTTTAAAAGTAGAATTAAGGGACGGAAGTCAAGGATGGGTATTTAATGGTGGAATTCACCTTAAACAGAAAGTGGTTTATGTAAAGAAATGGGTAGAAGTGCCAGATACTAGGCCTGAGTTGATGCAGAATTTCAAATATGCGAATTTTAAAGGAAAGGTTATGCGGTATGCAATCGCCAAAGATTTATACCAAGAAATAGTAAAAACAGGAATTAAAGACCTTGAAAAATTAGAAAATTATTTAACTCAAGCTAAAGATGGACCTTATATCAAAATTTTGAAACGGGTTCTTGAAAAAACTAAAAAAGAAGCAAAGCAAAACATAGCTAAAAAAGATACCATCAATACCACAATTAGAGCGGAAAGTTTAGTGCTTGAAAATGAACAAATATCGAAAATTCTCCAAGATTTAACAGTCGGGGTTGTAAAAAAATTGCTCAAAAAGAAAAAAGAAACTATTACAAATGTCAAGGATATTCATCCTGCTGAAATAGTAATTCCTTCTCCTGATTTTAGTACTTTTTCCAAAATTACGACTATTGATGCTACGACGAATTCAAAAACCTTCAATAAAGCGGAAATCATTATTAATACCAATCCCTTATTAAGAGAAGAAACAGTTTTTCCATTTCCTAAAAGGTCTAATGCCAATTTTCATTTAAATGTACCACTTAAGTCAACCACCACAGCTACTATAAAATTAGGCGCTCAATCCATTGATGTTTACCTTCAACCAGGTTATGATTTAGATGTGGCAATCAGTGGTAATGATTTATATGAAGGCTTAATTTTTTCAGGGAAGGGTAGTAATATCAATAATTATTTTGTAGCTGTAGCAAATAAATTTAAACATATTGAGGTTGAATTGGAAAGAAAAATTCGGTACGCTACACCCAAAGAATTTAGAACTTACCTAAACCAAGTAAAAGCTAACAAATTACGGTTTTTACGAGAATATTTGCAGACTAACTCTTTGACTGCGGAGGTTGCTAAATATGCAAAATCAGATATTGAATATTGGTTTGCTTTCAATCTCATGAATTATCCCTATGAACACCCTATTTTCCACAATCAATCTTCACCAATGGAGGTGCCAGATGATTATTATGATTTCATGGGAGAAATTTCCTTAAATAATTCAAGCGCTCTACCTAACAAATATTACCTCTATTATATTCAAGATTATTTAAGTTTTATGGCTGCTCTTTCTGAGAACAAAGCCTTATCGAGATTTGAACTAGCCGACAAATACCTAAAAGGAAAACCTTTATATTTTTATAAAGCGCTACAACATTCAATAGCCTTAAAGCGGGATAATGTACCAGATGCTGAAGCAGCAGCTTATTATTTTATAAATAATTGCCCCTATAAATTGTATGGCGAATTTGTTAAACTAGCCTATCAAGAAGCTAAGGGAATTGTAGAAGGGATGGATGCCCCTTCTTTTGAACTAGCAGATGTAGATGGAAATATTGTTTCTTTAGCTGATTATAAAGGAAAAGTTATTTTCTTGGATTTTTGGGCGACCTGGTGCCGTCCTTGCACCCGTTTATTACCTGCTCATCAAAAATTACAGCAACAATTCAAAAATGATAATGTAGCTTTTCTATATGTTTCTATGGATAGAAACGCAAATAAATGGAGAAACTATTTAGCTAATGGTACCTTTCCTGGTAAACATTTATTTGCCAATAAAGAAATGGTAAAGAAGTATAAAGTGGAAACTTTACCTTATAGTGTGTTGATTGATGCTGACGGCAAAATTGTTTGGCAACATACTGGTGGTTTTAGTGTCCAAAGAACTGCTTCACGAATTTTAGAACTGCTTCAATAAGGTTTAATCTTTACTTACCATTTATTTATTTCCCTTCATTAACTTTTATACTAATTTCCCGTACTTTTGTATGTGTTAGAGGTCGTTTTGATTTAGCTAGCAAAATTTAATAAATATCAACGATTTCTTTGAATTATTAAAGTATGAGTGTTTGTTATAATCCCTTATTAATTTTCCTTATTTTTATGCTCCTGCCTACCCAAGGTATGGCTCAAAAAGAGTTGTCAGCTGCCCAACAGACAGAATTTCTCCAAAGTTTTCGAGATGGAGATTTAAATCTTTCTAATAAAAAATATAAAAAAGCACAAAAACATTTTGAACGAGCAATAGCTTTAAAACCTATGATGGCTTCGGCGTATCGAAGACTAGGCGTTGTGCATGAATTGAAGGGAGAATATCAAATTGCAGCAGAATATTTTGAAACTACTATTTCTATTAACCCCAAATTATCTCGTGCGCTATATTTTCAAGCAGGAGAAATGCTGATGAAAATTGAAAATTACTCAAAAGCTAAGGAACGATTAAAAGAATATGAAAGTTTTTTAAAATTACCACCTGAGTCGTTCGAAAATGGAGAATTGGAGTTGAGTACTGAGTCGTATTATAACACTTTGTTAGAGAGTTATTTGTCAAATTGCACTTTTGCAGCACATAAAACGGACTTTGTTAATGTTAAAATTACCAATTTAGGGCCGAAAATAAACTCTGACCAGGATGACTTATTTCCATACATAGCGAATAATGAAAGTTGGATGTTTTACACGAGAAATGTACCACTTTATGGTGGAGAAGACCAGTTAATGTACAGTACTGCTGAAGGAAATGGTTGGTCGAAAAGTAAGGCTTTAATGGACAAAAAAATGCGAAAAGAATTCAATCAAGGAATGGGAAAAATTAGCCGAGATGAAAAATGGATGTTTTTTCCAGGGTATGATAGAGATGATACGGAAGGAGATTGTAATATTTTGAAAGCCAATATGCATAGGGATGCTATTTTAAATATAAATAAGTTGGGACCTGAGGTGAATTCTGAACATTGGGAGAGTCAACCTACCATTAATTGTGAAGGGAAGTCCCTGTATTTTGTAAGTGACCGCCCAGGTGGTTTTGGTGGTAAAGATATTTGGGTAAGTTATTTATTAGAATCTGGTAAATGGACGGAAGCTATTAATTTAGGACCCAAAATTAATACCCCTAGAGATGAAGAGTCTCCTTTTATCGCAGATGATAATATTACTTTATACTTTGCTTCAAATGGGCATCCTGGATATGGAGGAATGGATATTTTTTATTCCCGATATAGTGAAGAAGGGGAGTGGTCAAGACCTCAAAATATGGGTAAGCCTGTTAATTCACCTGAACAAGAACTAAGCTTTTTCCTGACTGCTAAAGGAGACAAAGGGTTTATAGCTTCCTCTAGGGAGGGTGGGTATGGTGGCATGGACATTTATGCGTTTAAAATGCCTCCTAAAAAAGATTTTGAGGAAATTGCTTATGTTAAAGGCCAAGTGTTTGATGCCCTTACTAAAGAGCCAGTTGAATCGGTCGTCTATATAGGTGAAAAAGGGAATTACATTACAGATAAAGAAGGTCGTTTTTTTGCTTGCCATCCTGCGCTAAGTGCGCTTCAAGTATTAGTTTCTGAACGAAAATATTATGACTTTGAAAATGCATTTAAATTAGATAATTGGAACGAAGAAGGTTTTGTAGAAATTGATATATATTTGCGCCCACTTAATCAATCTATGGAATTAGCAACCCTTGAAAGAAAAGTGATTCCTCAATCAGCTAATAAGGAAGCAGAAAAGATAAATGTGGGACCGATTACAAGCAAAAAGGGAACTACTCCCACTGAAAAACTATATACTACTTCAGATGTTTACTTTTATTTTGATGATTTTACTTTAACACAAGAGGCTCGTTATAATATTGATAGGCTTATTGAGGATTTGGATAAGGAACAATTAGCACTCATTGTGGTGGAAGGTTTTGCAGACCAAATTGGTACAGATGATTATAACCAAAGATTATCTGAAAAACGCGCTCAAGAAGTGGCTGATTATTTTAAAGCAAAAGGTTATACTAATTTGAAAATAAAATATAAAGGATACGGAGAAACTAGAGCTTCTTTTATATATAGTAAAAACAGAAAAGTTGAAATTCATGTGTATTATAAAATTTAAGATAAATCGTTCAATTTTTTTAGATTTGTAATTTTAATTTTCCCTATATACTCTAACCAAATAAATTTAACCAACATTATGTCAAACGCCATATTCAGCGTACCTGTTCCCAAAAACGAAAAAGTACTTTCCTATGCACCAGGTTCACCTGAGAAAAAAGCGGTAAAAGCTGCTTTAAAGTCAATGAAATCTATGGAAATTGATGTTCCTATGGTCATCAATGGAGAACGAATTAAGACAAAGAAAAAAGTAGCAATGCGCCCTCCACATGAGACCAATCATGTTTTAGGGTATTTTAATCAAGGAAATAAAAAGCATGTTAAAGCAGCGATTGATGCAGCTTTAACTGCTAAATCCGATTGGGCAAATATGCCTTGGCAAGACCGCGCAGCTATATTTTTAAGAGCCGCAGATTTATTGGCAGGCCCATTTAGAGCTAAGATGAATGCGGCAACGATGTTGGCGCAATCGAAAAATGTTTTTCAAGCAGAAATTGATGCAGTTGCGGAGTTGTGTGATTTCTTCCGATTTAATGTGCAATACATGACAGATGTATATGCACAACAACCGATGAGTGCTGATGGGATATGGAACCGCTTGGAGTATAGAGCTTTAGAAGGATTTGTTTTTGCCATAACTCCTTTTAATTTTACCTCTATTGCAGCTAATCTTTGTGCTGCGCCAGCCATGATGGGAAACACCGTAGTTTGGAAACCAGCTGATACCCAGATTTATTCTGCCATAGTTATTATGGAAGTTTTTGAGGCAGCAGGTTTGCCACCAGGGGTTGTTAATTTGGTTTTCGCAGATGGTCCAGAAGCAGGTGAGGTTATTTTCAACCATCCAGAATTTGCAGGCTTACATTTTACGGGTAGTACAAAGGTTTTTCAAACTTTATGGAAAACCATTGGTAATAATATTGCCAACTATAAATCTTATCCAAGGATTGTTGGAGAAACAGGTGGGAAAGATTTTGTAGTAGCTCATAATTCTGCTAATCCACTGCAAGTTGCTACCGCTCTATCGAGAGGGGCTTTTGAATATCAAGGACAAAAATGTTCTGCAGCTAGTCGGGCTTATATCCCAAAAAGTATTTGGGGAGCGGTAAAGAAGCATCTTATAAAAGATTTGAAATCTTTTAAAATGGGTAACCCAGAAGATTTTACAAATTTTATTAATGCGGTAATTGATGAACGCTCCTTTGATAAAATAAGCGGATATATTGACCAAGCTAAAAAAGATAAAAAAGCGAAGATTATTGCTGGTGGAAAATATGATAAATCTAAAGGTTATTTTATTGAACCGACCGTTATTGAAACATCAGACCCTAAGTATCGTACACTCTGTGAAGAAATTTTCGGCCCGGTTTTAACTATTTTTGTATATGATGATGATAATTACGAAAAAGTTCTTACCTTAGTGGACGAAAGCTCCCCTTATGCACTAACAGGTGCTATTTTTTCCAACAACCGATACGCAACATTAAAAGCAAATGAATTACTTAAGCATTCAGCTGGTAATTTTTATATTAATGATAAACCTACAGGTGCAGTAGTAGGACAGCAACCTTTTGGTGGCGGTAGAGCATCTGGTACCAATGATAAAGCAGGTTCTATATTGAATTTGTATCGATGGGTTTCCCCTCGCACTATCAAAGAAAATTTTAATCCTCCATCGGATTACCGATATCCGTTCTTGGAGCGCAAATAACAGTTTTTGTCAAGTAAAAGGCGACATCCTTTTACATTTTTACTCTAGGAGGGAATTTAATTCCTAACTAACTTTTGCCCCGTAATTGCAAAATTACGGGGTATTTTTTTTTACTTTAGCTTCCATTAGTCCCTATTGAAGGCGCTTACAATTGACTTCCAACCTACAAAATAATTTAAAAACTTCATTTCTTTTCCAAAATTCACTCAATTACTGTACTTTTAGTTTATTAGAAATGGTTACTTAGCGTACAGATGAATGGAGGCACTATTTTTCTTTCTATTAATTTGGACTTAATATTGTTAGCTGCAACCTTTTCATGATTTTGAGGACTAAAAAATCAATCATTCGATTAATAAAAGAAACGAACAATTTGAAGGTTTTTAGAATAACTACATTCTTTTTCTTACTTTTCTTAGGCAATTTTGAGTTATATGCCGCTCACATTATTGGCGGAGAAATAACCTACGTCTGTAGAGGTAGTGGTAATTATGATTTCACTATGAATATCTATCGAGATTGTGCAGGCGGTGGAGCTTGTTTTGATTCAGATAGAAACTGTGATAGAGTTTCCTTAGATGGTACGGTTACCTTTTTTGAAGGAACCAGAGTTTTGGGTACTGTACTTTTAAACCAACCTACCATTACTAATATCGAACCGAATCTAAGTAACCCTTGTTTGATTGCACCCCCTAACGTGTGTGTTGAACAGGGCGTATATACTTTTTCTTACGGTTTGCCTTTTGGAGTAGAGGACGTCACCATTTCCTACCAACGTTGTTGTAGAAATAATACGATTACTAATATTCTAGGTGCACGAACTTCAGGCTCGACCTATACCACTACTTTATTTGGCCTTACCAGAGATTCTTGTAATAGTAGTCCAACTTTTAATGACTTTCCTCCCATTGTTATTTGTAGAGGCGAAGATGTGAATTTTGACCATTCTGCTTCAGATATAGATGGAGATTCTTTAGTTTATTCCTTTTGTACTCCTTTTCTTGGTGGTGGATGGGACGGAAATAATAACACAAGTGTTCCTATAGCTGCCGTAAATGGTCTTGCGCCTGACCCTGAATCTGCGCCTCCATACACTTCGGTTAGATGGGTTAACGGATTTAGTGCACAACAGCCTTTAAATGTATCCAGAGATAGAGAGGAGCCAGCTGTAAATATAAACTCAGAAACAGGATTGATTTCTGGGTTTCCTGGAAATTTGGGCCAATATGTGGTTGGGGTTTGTGTACAAGCGTTTAGAAATGGGCAATTAATTAACGAAGTACGGCGGGATTTTCAATTTAATATCGCAGATTGTGAAAATGATTTAAAGGTTGATATAGAAGAAACAGAATTAAGAGAAAAGAATGGAAGAGAATTATTCTATATAAGAATTTGTGGGGATGGAACGATAATTAATGAAAGTACCAATCGGTCCTATATTGATAATGTGGAATGGGATTTTGACCTACCTGGTGGTAAAAAAACAACTTCTACTAAATTTGACCCTGATGATTTAGATTTTCCTGGTGAAGGTCCTTATGACGGGATTTTAGTATTAAATCCAGGCTTACCACAGTGCACAGATACAGGATGGGTGCAAGTAGAAATTTACCCTGAGATTGTAGCAGACTTTGAATTTGAATATGATACCTGTGTCGGTGGTCCCGTTGAATTTACAAATACTTCTTACTCACTAGCTGGGCCGAATGCGATTATAGAATTAAAATGGGAATTAGATACTTCCACCTTATTTGATAAAGATATTAATTACCAATTTGCGGAGGCTGGGACTTATGATGTCCTCTTAACAGCAAGAGATTTTAACGAATGTACCGAAGAAATAGAAAAGGAGGTTCGATATCTACCAATTCCACCAGTATTAGTCATCGCCCCCTCATCAGAAGAATCCTGTTTACCCGCTACTATTACCTTTGAAAATTTATCTAATCCTATCAATAATGAATATGATATTGAATGGAATTTTGGGGATGGAACCTTAGGTAGTGGCGTTAGTCCAACTCATACTTATAACACGGTCGGAACTTTTCCAATTAGTCTTAGTGTGACTTCTCCTTTTGGTTGTAAAATTGATACGTCCTTTGGTGATTTGATAACGACGCTTCCTAGTCCAATTGCGGATTTTATGTATAGCCCTGATAGAGTTAGTCGATTAGACCCTGTGGTAACTTTCACGGACCTTTCAGTGGATGCTATCCGCTGGGATTGGTTATTCGCTGGTTTTGGTATTTCTAGAGAAATAAACCCCGTTTATACTTTTCAATCTAGCGGAGAGCAAGAAATTCGACTAATAGTGACAGGAGAGAATTTGTGTAGAGATACCATTTATTCTTTTGTTAATGTAATCCCAGATATATCTTATAAATTACCCAATGCTTTTACGCCAAATGGAGATGGAATCAATGACACCTTTTTTGGAGTCGGGAATGCAGGAGATGCAGACCAATTTTATCTTAGTATCTGGAATCGCTACGGAGAATTAATTTTTGAAACAGAGAATGCTGACGCAGAATGGAATGGTAGAAAAAACAATGTTGGGAAAGATGCACCAAATGGTGTGTATGTCGTCAAAGTTCGCTATGTAAATTATAATGGGGAAGTGACTAATCTTCATGGATTTGTTACGGTCATTCGGTGATTATCGTAAATAGAAATTGATAAATTTAACTTTGTCAGACCACTCGGACACTTATAAAATTGTTTGAAAACTAAAACTATTTAATTGGCTATAAAAGCCATAGAACCAGTTTCGAGAACCCTTATTCTTACATTTCTATTTCAATCAATAATTCTTAAACAGCTTCTATTTTTTAATATTTACAAGTACAAATTCTTACCAAAATAAATTTTCGCTACATTTGCAGGGAAAAGTAAATGCCTATAATTAGAATAGGCTTTATCTTATTTTCCTAACCAATAGGTTTGAATTGGTGTTTACCCGATTTTAAATTGAACCTAATATTTTTTTAGAATGAAGCGATTTACTTTTTTATTAGTAGTTTCCTTATTTTATTCCCTTCAATTATCTGCTCAAAAAAGCAGAACTTTACCCATAGATACAACGGTGGTTACAGACCATTCTATTAGCATTAAAGGGCAACAAATTAATTATACGGCTACTTGTGGCACACAACCTGTTTGGGATAAAGATGGTCAACCAATTGCCTCCCTTTTTTATACCTATTATGAGCGTAAAGGCGTTGGAAATAATGAGAAAAGACCTTTAATCATATCTTTTAATGGCGGCCCTGGTTCTGCATCTGTCTGGATGCATGTTGCTTACACTGGACCAAGGATTTTGGAAATTGATGACGAAGGATTTCCAATTCAACCTTATGGTATTCGTAAGAATCCTCATTCTATTATTGATGTTGCCGATATTGTTTTTGTCAATCCTGTCAATACGGGTTATTCCAGAATTATAGATAAAAACGCAGATAAGGCTACTTTTTTTGGCGTTAATGCAGATATTAAATATTTAGCAGATTGGATAAATACTTTCGTAACTAGAAGTAATAGGTGGCGTTCTCCTAAATACTTAATTGGAGAAAGTTATGGAACGACTAGAGTCTCTGGTTTAGCATTGGAATTACAAAATAGACAATGGATGTATTTGAATGGGGTTATCCTAGTTTCGCCAACAAGCCTTGGTGTGAAACGAGATGGACCAGTTGGAGCGGCTAATAGATTGCCTTATTTTGCTGCTGCTGCATGGTATCACAAAGCATTAGACCCTGCATTACAACAGAAAGATTTGGATGACCTGTTACTTGAAGTAGAAAATTATACGATTAATGAAGTGATACCCGCCTTGACAAAAGGTGGATTTTTAGAAGCCGCAAAGAAAGAGGAAATTGCTACTAAGATGGCTATGTATTCTGGTATTTCTAAAAAAGCTATCCTACAAAATAACCTTGATGTGCCGAACTCTTTCTTTTGGAAAGAATTATTAAGAGATGAAGGATATACTGTTGGTAGGTTAGATTCTAGATATAAAGGTTTAGACAAAAGAGATGCTGGGACACGACCGGATTTTAATTCTGAATTAACTTCTTGGCTACATTCTTTTACCCCAGCTATCAATTATTATTTGAGAAACGATTTGAAATTCAAGACAGACATCAAATACAATATGTTTGGACCTGTCCGACCGTGGGATAGAAGTGGAGATAACACTGGTGAAAATTTGCGACAAGCAATGGCTCAAAACCCTTATTTAAACGTAATGGTGCAATCAGGTTTTTATGATGGAGCTACTCAATATTTTGATGCAAAATATACTATGTGGCAACTAGACCCAAGTGGTAAAATGAAAGACCGTTTGAGATTTGAAGGATATAGAAGTGGACATATGATGTACTTAAGACAAGAAGATTTAGCCTCGGCAAATGACCACATTCGAGATTTTATTACAAAAAGTTTACCTGCTGCTGGTCAACCAGCTAAGTATTAATTTGTTACTTTGTTAATTCATAACTTTATTATTACAATTAGGAATAACAAGATGTCTAAAACAACAACAACCTTTATCGGTTTCTTACTATTTATTATTGGCGGCTTAGCCTTAGTTTTAAGCTTAATAGGTGTACAATTGTCCTATCTAACATGGATTGATAAACCAAGCCCTTTATTGGGCTTTGTCATTCGCCTCTTGATGATTTTAGGAGGAATAGTAATGGTTGTTTTAGCAAGAACAGATTGGCGAGAAGATGAAGAGATGATAGATTAAAAAAATTGTTTACTTTATTTTTAACCCACTACCTAGAAGGAACTTTTTTAAAAATTTTGAAAAAAAATACCCACTTAGATTTTAAATAATCTAAATGGGTATTTTTTTGCTAACTTTAACTGCTAATCTCCTACTTTATCGCCAACCACTTATCATGCTCTGAAGTATCAAAATCTGGTAATTCACAATCAAATTTAGCTGCATTAGCATCCATGTTTTTCTTCATTTCTTCGGGAGTTGCACCTAATCCAGCATTTAAGTTAATAAAGGTTAAGTTATCTCCATTGTTTCTAATACAGTAACTACTAGCATTTCCATTTACATCAGGTAGGCCTGGCTTGAAAACACCATCCATAATAATATCTGCGCCTTTACCATCCGTAATAAAAGAAATCAACTGCCCAGCCTCTGTAGACATATCAGAAGGCCCTTGTTGGTCAGATATTTTATTATCATGTACATGAATATTGGTACAGTATGGGTCAAATAATTCTGATTTAAACGGATTGCCTGTAATAAACCAACTGTTAATCATTACACTAACCGTTTTATGATTTTTAATAACATTATCATGCATTTCAATATTAGAATGGGACATCAAATTCATACCTGTACCAGGAGGAAGCGTACTTACAATCATACCTTTTGGCGCAAAATTTTCACCATTATTCCCATCCATTAAGTTATTGTAAAATTTGATTTTATCACCATTGGCTTGTGGTAAATCAGGCATATCAAAAATTAACATTCCTGCGGTATTATTCTTAGCTATATTGTTATAAACTTCTCCGTTTCTAGTATTCTCAATTTCTAAACCTGCTACATTATTATGAACATAATTGTCTCGGACGACTACATTGGTTGATTGGCCTACATAAATACCAGCATCCATTGCATAAGAAGCTTCACATTTTTCCATCAAAACATTTTTACTACTGACGGGGTACAAACCATAAGCGCCATTGGTTGCCTTCTTGCCATCTGTCCAAGTTGTTTCTAAATCACGCATAACCACATTTTCACAAGCTTGGACTTTGATAGCATCTCCTTTTGAATCAGAAACAGTAAATCCTTCCAAATGAATATCTTTAGCATTCTTTATTAGAATTCCTTCTGCACCTTCAATTTGTCCTTTGAAAGAAAGAATGGTCTTACCTTTTCCAGCACCTTTGATAGTTACTCCTGGTGTGTCATTTAAAGAAATAGAACGTTTGAAAGAAAAAGTACCTGCTGGTAATAAAATTTCCTCTCCAGCTTTAGCTTCAATCAATCGCTTTTGTAAGTCTTTGACAAGCGTAGTAGCGTCTAAAGTTTTGGCTCCTTCTGGTGACTGTTGACAGCTTGTAACCAATCCAAAAAAAGCTAGTAATAAGAAATAGGAATAAATAGGTCGTTTCATTATGACTAAATTTTGATTTTATAATTTGATAGAAGAATTTTGATTTACCAATCAAAGTTAAAAAAAATTATACGAATATATCTTTTTTATGTTTTTTATTAAAACGTTTCCCCTGCTTTAAACATGTAGGGAAGTTTGTCGTAGAATACAAGGGAAATAAAGGTCTCAATGCTTTAAAAAATCACCAGATTTAAACAAATTCAACTACTTTTTATATATGCGCTTAGTTTTAATCCTTTTTTCCCTTTCAATGGCTATTTCAGCTTTTGCCCAAAATAAAGTGGTAAGGATACAGCCTTGGTCTATTTTAGCGCAAAAAAGAGTAAATAACTTAGCTAATAATACTTCCCTTCAATTTCAATTAAATTACAAAAGCCTAGCCCAAAAATTAATTCATACCCCATCTAGAAATCGATACAAAAATAAGCCAACTAAAACGATTGTTTCTTTTCCTCTACCTAATGGAACCTTCCAAAGATTCTTAATAGAGGAAGCCAATAATTTTCATGCTTCTTTGGCTAAACGATTTCCAAATATACAAGCCTATGCTGGTACGGGAATAGATGACCCTGCTGCTGTTATTCGATTCAGTTTTAGTCCTAAAGGCTTAACTGGAATTATTCAATCGAATCAATATGGAACGATACTTTTAGACCCAATCCACACCAATACCTCAAGTATTTATCAAGTTCAATCAAAAAAAAACCTTGGTAATCGACCCTTTGATTGTAAGGTAAAAGAATTTATAAAAAGCAATAACACCCAACCTGCTAACAATAGGTCTAATCCCGTTAATTGTGAGCTACGTAAATATCGCTTTGCTTTGGGATGCACTGGAGAATTCGCACAATATCATGGTGGAACAGTTGAGGATGCTTTAATAGCCATGAATAATACCTTGACCGTGGTCAACGGAATTTTTGAAAATGACCTAGCAATATCCCTCGAATTAATTCCTAATACAACAGACCTAATCTATTTAAATGGAGAGAGTGACCCCTATTCGAATACCGAACTAACAGAAATGTTAGGGGAAAACCAAACTGTTTGTGATACAAAAATAGGAATTGAAAATTATGACATTGGACATGTTTTTGGTACAGGTTTAGGAGGGGTCGCCTTCCTTGGAACTATCTGCCAAGAAAATTTTAAAGCCAGTGGAGCTAGTGGTTTTCCTCAACCAGAAGGACCTATTTTTGCTATTGATTTAGTGGCACATGAGTTGGGGCATCAATTTGGCGCAGCACACACCTTTAACGGGAATCAAGTAGCTTGTGCAGGTAGTAATAGAAGTAATGAATCGGCTGTAGAACCTGGTAGTGGCTCAACCATTATGGCATATGCAGGGATTTGTTCCCCGCAAAATGTTCAAGATAACTCCGATGCTTATTTTCATGCAGTGAGTTTGCAACAAATGAATGAGGTTATCAATAATAGCGACTGTGGCGTACAATCGACTGGATTCGAAAATACTGCACCTGTTATTATTGCTGCGAATAGTTCCTATCATATTCCTATTTCTACTCCTTTTGCTTTAAGCATGAATGCTACGGATGTTGGCAACAACGAACTGACTTATACCTGGGAACAAATGGATGCTGGAATTGGAGCGATTCCGCCTTTATCCACTAATGAAGAAGGACCCATGTTTCGAAGTATCCTACCTGCTAATAAGGCTATCCGATATTTTCCAAATTTACCTGATTTATCTAAAAATATTTCGCCTACTTGGGAAGTTTTGCCGTCGGTAGAAAGAACTATGAATTTTCGAGGAACAGTTAGAGATAATCAAACTGGAGGAGGTTGCTACGAGCTGCAAGATGTGGAAGTGAAGGTCGTAGCAGGGAATCCTTTTCAAATAAGTTATCCCAACACCAAAGAATCTTGGCAGGCTGGTACAGAACAAACTATTCTATGGGAAGTAGGCAATACAATTGAAAGTCCTATTAATACCCAAACCGTTGCCATCTTATTATCCACGGATGGAGGACTTACTTTTCCAACGACCTTAAAAGAACGGGTACCTAATACAGGAGATGCGGTTATCCTAGTTCCAAATCTATCTACCTCAGGTGCAAGAATTATGGTTAAAGCAGAAGGTAATATTTATTTTGATTTATCTAATGAAAATTTTACCATCACAAAACCTGTTAACGATTTTGAAGTTACCGTGATGCCAAATCTGGGGGTTTGTAATCCTTCGGCAGGTATATTTGAAATTAAACTTGATGAAACTGGAAATTTTAAAGCGCCACTGGAGTTAAAAGTAACAGGTTTACCAGTAGGAGTGGTCGCAGAATTTTCAAACGCGAACCCTGTCGTACCAGCAGAAGTCATTTTATCCATTTCTAATTTGGAGAATTTAACTGGGAGCTATGATTTTAATTTGATTGCCATTGGTAGCACTGGAGAAAAGACAAGAGGCTTGAGGCTAAATATTGCAAACAGTCCTCCCCAAGCTATAGCATTAATTACTCCTATGGATAAGGAGCAAACCGTTGGGGCAAAACCTACTTTTTCTTGGAGGAAAGATACCCTTGCAGATTTTTACCAATTAGAAATTGCTACCGATTTATCTTTTGTTCAATCTATTTTTGTAAAAAATAAAATAGAAAAAACGACATGTGAGCTTGACCTTACTTTGAATAACAATACCCAATATTTCTGGAGGGTTCGTGCGGAAAATTCTTGTGGGACAGGGAATTATTCTGAAATTTTTACCTTTCAAACTTTGAATGAAAAATGTACTGATTTTTCTGCTAGAGATTTACCCGTAACCATTCCAAGTATATTTGGCTCAACGGTTTCTTCTACTATTAGTATTCCAGCAAATGGTAAACTGACAAGTATCCAAATAGAAAATTTAAAGATTGCCCACTCCTTTATAGCAGACCTAATTATTGATTTAGAATCGCCTTCTGGAGCAAGGGTTAGATTATTAGAGGAAATTTGCTTTTTACAAGAGGATTTGGAATTGAATTTTTCGGATGCTGCTAATATTCTAAATGAAGACATTCCTTGTCCACCGTTTAGCCAGTTACCAGTCCAACCTTTGGAACAACTCAACCAATTAATTGGGAGTGAGGTAAATGGAGATTGGCAACTAATTGTGCGAGATAATGCCATTTTAGATGGAGGAAGGATAGAGCAATGGGATTTAAGTATTTGCTATGAAACGCCTGCTCCATTAGCCATTGCAGCAAATAGAATTGGGGTCAGTTGTGCGGGTGGTAACGATGGGGTAGCCAGCGTTGCTCCCAATGGCGGGACTGGAACTTATACCTATTCTTGGAGCAATGGCGCCACTTCTTCCATTATTCAAGACCTTTTTGCAGGTGCTTATTCAGTGACTATTTTTGATGGATTGATTAGCATGGATACCACCCTTTTTATAGAAGAACCAAGGCCTCTAAAAATAGCTGACATCAATACCACAGATGGATGTGTTGGTGCCAGAAATGGGGCAATAGAAATCCTACCAGAAGGAGGAACCCCCGACTATCAATTCAGTTGGTCAGATGGTCGTTCAACCGCAAACTTAATGGATTTAACTACTGGATTATATACTGTTACTGTTACAGACAAAATTGGCTGTCAAGTAATAGATTCTGTTGAATTGAACGTATCTGAGCCTTTGGATATATGGATAGATTCCCTCGTCAACCCAATTTGTTCGATTGAAGAAACTGGAGGTGCTTTTATAACGAATGCTTCAAATACCCCTACTTTTTATAATTGGTCAAACGGTTTTTCAGGCCAGAATCAATTCAATTTACCAATAGGAAATTATTCGGTTTATGCGATTGATGTCAATGGCTGTGAAGATACTTTAGCGCTTGCTATTTATCAGGAGGAAGACACTACCGCCCCAACTTTAATCCTACAATCTCCTATCATTTATTTGGATGAAGAAGGTAGGTACGATTTATCGGCTGCTGCTTTTGATGCAGGTAGTTTTGATGATTGTAGTGAGGTACGCTTGTCCTTAAATCAAACGGAATTTGATTGTCAAAAAATTGGTCATCAAACTGTGGAAATAATTGGGGTTGATGCTGTTGGAAATGAACGAAAAATGGAGATAGATTTTCAAATTATAGATACCATTCCACCAACTTTGATTTTTCATCAACCAACTATTTATTTAGATAAGAATGGTGTAGCAACGTTGGATGAAAACCTTCTTGATGCTGGTAGTTTTGATAATTGTGGAGCAGTCACTTTATCGCTTTCAAAGACAACTTTTGACTGTGAAAATAAAGGTGCTCAAGTCGTGGAATTGAAAGGAATAGATGAAAATGGGAATGAAAAACGGATTGACCTTGTTTTGCAAATAATGGACACGATAGCCCCAGTTTTTGATTGTATGGAAGCATTAATTTTTTTTGGTTGTACTGAAATTACTTCGGCAGATTTTCCAGCAGCATCGGATAATTGTGAAGGTGTCAATATTTCGCTAGTTGAAGCAGGTGGTATCGGATATTCGACAGATAGTACGGTTTTAACTTTTAGAGCCACTGATAAAAATGGGAATCATAGTTTCTGTTATGTACCGTTTAAAAGAGAAAATAATTTTAAAATAGAAACAAATGCCATTCCTCCACTATGCATGAATGATAGGGGAGCCGCTTCCGTTATACCTATTGGAGGGATAGCGCCCTACCAATTTCTTTGGAATGATGAATTTGCCCAAACTAGCTCTTCAGCTTTAGGGTTGCCTGTAGGAAATTATATGGTCTCTGTAACAGATGATTCAGGTTGTAATTTGGTTAAAACGGTTGAAATACCAGGAGTGAACCCTATTGAATTAATTGATATAGAAATACAATCAGAAATCAATAGATTAGCCAACGGTAGCATTAAGCTACAAGCAATTGGCGGTACAGGAGTTTTGAAACCTGTCTGGTTTAAAGGAGATAGTATAGTTGGGACCACCTTTAATTTAATGAACCTGAGTGCGGGTATTTATACTTTGAACATTACGGATGAGCATGATTGTCGATTTAGTCAAGATTTTTCTATTGATTTCTTGACGAGCAATAAAGAATTTTATACGGATGTTTCCATCCATATTTTTCCTAACCCTTCAAATGGTAGGGTAGTAGTCAAGGTTGACTTTGGAAATAAAAAAGACTACTCGATGCAAATAATGGATAGGTTGGGTCGGAGAGTTATGATTAATTACCAAAAAGGAATTAAAGAAGCAAACGAAGAATTTGATTTATCTCATTTAGACAATGGCTTGTATTTTATCAATTTCATGTTTGAAGAAGGTATTATTAGTAGAAAAATTTTATTAGTCAAATAAAAATCTTTTGTGAATTTCTTTTGTGTCCTTTTAATACCTTTGTGGTTCAAAATAATAAACTATGAAGATTACCCTTATCGGTGCAGGAAATGTAGGCTATCACTTAGGAAAAAGGCTTTTTAAAAAAGGAATCAATATAAGACAAGTTTATAGTCGCCAATTAATAAATGCTCAATTTTTAGCTAGAAAAATAAAGGCTGTACCTGTCAGTAAATTTTCAGCAATTGATTCAAAATCAGACCTTTACATCATAGCTGTAAAAGATGACGCCATTGAAACGGTCGCAAAAGTTTTGAGTAGGCACAAAGGGATGAAACGAAAATTAATCGTACATACCTCTGGTGCGGCATCAAGTGAAATTTTAGCAAAATACTTTTTAAATTTTGGCATTTTTTATCCACTTCAGAGTTTTTCAAAAACTAGAAAAATCCGTTTTTCGAATATTCCAATTTGTGTGCATGCGAGCCACTCTAAAGGCCTCAAAAAACTAAACAATCTTGGTAATTTGATTAGTAATAGAGTAGCTACGATTAACGATAAAGAGAGAGCCATTTTACACGTCGCAGCAGTAATCGTTAACAATTTTACCAACCATCTTTTTCATTTAGGTCAGCATATTACAAACGAAGAACAACTAGAGTTTGACTTATTGAAGCCATTGATAGAAGAAACCGTACTTAAAATTGCCAAATATTCACCCTTAGAAATGCAAACTGGACCCGCCAGAAGAAATGACGAAAAAACGATTAAAAAGCATTTAAAATACCTAAAGAAATTCCCTAAATATCAGCACCTTTACACTTTATTAACCAAAAGTATTCAAGATGCGCATCGTCGGTGATATTCCACATCCTACCCTTAAAATAACGCTTTTTCTACATGATAGTAAATATTCTGCTAAGTTTGAATCGGGACTTTATGAAATGACTTATAAATTTAGAAGTGGGCATGATATTGACTCTGTAGAGGCTATAAAAGCTATTGTAGATGCCCAATTTATCCAAGAGGTCATGGAAGCTTTGCCGAAGATGCACCAGCAAAAATTAGGAGCTATTAGTCGATGGATAGAAGAAAATGAATCAGAAGAATTTGATGAGATAATATAAACGCTACTAAGTTGCAGCTTGAACATTTTTGTTCGAGCAGCATCTGGTTAAGCTAATTGAATATATTCGAATAAGAATGTTCAAACTTGGATTATTCAAACTTCACTGTACGTTGAAAATACATCAGTATTTCCTGTAATTCAGAGTTGAAATTTCCAAAAGGGTTAGTTAGCTCAACCACTACTTGCTTATTTTTAACAGGGTCTTGATAGAGCATAAATAAATGCTGGTTAAGTGTTCCTCCTTCCTTTGTGAAAACTGTTTGTTCTTGCCAAATACCTCCTCTTAAATTTTTAGCTAGCAGATTTCCTTTTGAGGAAACGGTCCTATCGTTGAATCGCTGAGTAATCAAGGTCTTAAATGTCTGGTTATTAATATCCTCTAAGTTCATTTTTAAATCAACTCCCTCTTGATTTGGAAAAGTGGCTATTAGCTTATTCCCATTTATCGTTACTTGTTTATTTTCAGGCAGGGAAAAATTTAATTTAGTAGTTCCAATATTGAAGGCAACGGGCTTAAACTTTGCTTCAATAGCTTCATCTCGTTTTTTAAATTCTGTACCAAACATAAATAAACCACCAATTGACCCATTCGGAAATATTTTAAAGAGGATTTCTCTTGGATGAGAAATATTACGTAAAGCTGCTCTTGATTCATTGGTGAACAGCAAAATATAATGTCCTTTTAAATTATTTTCATTAAAAGCTTTTAATTCAATTTGTCCGCTTTCGCCTTCAAAAACTTCGATGTTAATATCTTTGAAAAATGGACTTTCTTGACCAGAAGGATGGTATTTTCCAAAATATTTACTCCACTTTGCTTTTGGTAAAACATAGTCCTCATCTTCGTAAGGGTCATCAAACCTCATTACCGCAAAATCTGTTGTTGCTTCATCATTTAAGATATGAATGACATTATTCGCTGTATTTTCTAAGGTTGGATAAACATATCGGTCCAAACGATTGACATCACCATTAAATAGCAGGACAACTCCTTGGTTGCGTTCTCTACTCAATCCTGCGATAGCAGCCGTAGTGCCCGTATTTCCAACTTGAATATAAATGGTCCGATTCTCTATTTCCATTTCCAACCAACCTAAACCACATTGGATATCCACCCCATTTCCTCCCAACATTGTTCCTAAACCTTGGAAGGAAATATTGGATTTAAAAATTTCTTCGATACTATTTGCTTGTAAAAATTGCTGGTCCTTAAATTGCCCATTATTTAACAACATAATCATGAAATTAGCAAAATCATTTGCCGTAGATTTCATATCAGACCCTGCTGGAAAGAAATTTCCATTAATGGCGCTTTTATTAGCTGGTACACAATTAGCTAAAGCCATTTCATGTCCATAAAGCACATTTAATTCATCGAAACGACTAGGTTTAGTCGTAGTTTTGGTCATATTTAAGGGGCCGAAAATATTTTTTTCTATATAATTCGAATAAGTCATTCCTGATACCTCACTTATGATTAAACCACAAATACTATAGCCTTCATCACTAAATTCATAGGCCAAACCAGGCTTTCTTTTGACGTAATACCCTTCCATTGACCGGACAAATTTTGCTAATGATTCATCTGGATTTAGACTTGGAACAGCCTCAAATTGAGCAGGAATGGCGGTGGTGTTACTCAAACACATTCTCACCGTAATGACATCACTAAAATTTTTATTTGCCGTTTTAAACCATGGTAAATATTTGATAACAGGGCTATCTAAGTCAACCAATCCTTTCTCGACTAACTGCATTATACCAACCGTGGTAAATCCCCGCCCCAATGACCCAACCCCTAAACTGCTTGAGGGGTTCATAGAGATGTTCGTTCCTTGTTTTTGTACCCCATATCCTTTTGAAAAGACCACCTTATTGTCTTCAACAATAGCTATGGAAAAACCTGGGATAGGAATCTTAGCTTGATAGGCTTTTAAGTAAGCATCTATTTTTTGGAACTGAGTATTTTGTCCAAATAGAGTGGAGGTACTTAAAAGTGAAATGTATAGTAGTAGGACTAAATGCTTCATGACAATATTTGAGACGGATGGTTTATCCGATTAATAATTTTAAATAAATTATCCAGCAACACATGCTCTTAATTAGCGGATTAACAATCCGCGTTACTCTCTGACTAGTATTCGTGGTCGAATCTTTAGCAAACGCCTAGATGCTATCCAAACACTACCAATCGTAATTGTCATTATCAATGGAATAACCAATAAGGTTTTATTCAAATCAAAAACATATGGGAATTTGGATAATCCAACTTCACTTGTTAAAGTATCCATAGCAGATGGAATTATCTGTAAGGATAGCGGTACGCCAATGATAATCGCTAAAATAGCCGTAAAGACAGCTTTGAGAATCAAAGAAAGTTGCAGCTGTAGTGGCGTCAAACCTACTGCTTTTAAAATCCCCATATTCTTTTGATTCTCTCGAATACTTAGGACGGTATCATTAAAAACGGTCAAAAATAATACCCCAAGAAATAACAAAGACACCAACAAGAAAACACTTTTGATGCCAGCAATAATATTTTTTAATTGTCCTTGAGATTCAGAATCAATGCGGACATCATAAGTTGAACCATAAATTTCTAATAATTCTTCTTTATAAGCTGCAGGGTTTTCTTCATCGTGTAAAATGACATTATAGCGATTTAATTCATAAAGTGGGTTTAATTCTTGAACTCCTTCAATACGCATCTTAAATCCTTCGCTTAGATTACTAAGATTTTGGTATATACCTGTAATGCTGTAGCTCACTAATTGTCCTTCCATAAATATTTCAATCGAATCACCGATTGTTTTATTTAACTCTTTGGCACTATTGATACCAATCGAAACCTCTGTTTCGAAGACAGGATGACGTCCTTCTAAGTTGATTAAATCGAGTTTTTCTAATTCATCATCGTATATAAATCCAACAAAAGTTTGTGGAGCTTTACCTTCTTGTGCTGGTAAATTTGCAACATATATCCCCATTTTGACCACTTCTTTTACTCGGTCATCTTCTGCTAAATAATCTCTAAAAATATCTTCTTCATTCTCTGCTAAACCCGCGGAAGAATTGATGAAAAGGTCGGTATTAGGATACCCCCAAGAAGGTCTGTTATCATCCAAGTTTAAGACTGAGTTGTCGACATTAGTATATAATACTTGCACAAAAACAACGAATAACAAGCCTATAAAAAGGAGAAAGGCTCGTTTTTTATTAGACATCAACATTCTAAGTCCCAAGAAAATTGGCAACTTAGAGTTAGCACCCAAGGTAAATAGGCTAAATTTTGACCCTGCAAAAGAGCGTTGTGGTGGCCCTCCAAATCGTATTGCCGTTACGGGTTGAATTTTTCCTGCTTGGCTTGCTGTTCTATAGGTAATTAATAAAACGCCAATTAGAAAAGCAAAGAAAGTGGCTATGGCTGGGACCAACCAAGATATATCAAAATTCACCGCTCCAATGGCGGCAATTAAGTCTTTGAAAACTAGTTGGGTAGTGAAGTAGCCAGCAAATAAGCCAATGGGTACGGCTACACAAGTGATAACAAAAAATTGGATTAAATACCCCGTAATAATATTTCGATTCGTAAATCCTTGGGCTTTCAACATCCCAATCATTTTATAATCGGTTTTGATAGCACTATTTACCACTGAGGAAGTAATTATCATGGTAACGATGATACCAAAAATGGCAAATACTAATAATAATCCACCCGTTATTTGATAAATGATTTGGAATATTTTTTTGTACAAGCCGTATAAGGTACCAAATCCTCGATAGTTATATTCTTTGTGAAATCTAGCCCAAACCTCCTCTGTTACCTCGGAATTTTTCAACCTAATCCCCAAGGATACATTGGATAATTCACTTATTGGAAAAAGCATGGGAAGCGTTCCAGGACCAACCCAAGCAGGAACTGGATTTGATAATCCATTTGAATTTTGTGCGTTGATAACAATGCCAGAAACAACTAGTGGGAACAACCCATTTTGAAGAGGGATTTGTAGCGTGTCTCCAATATTAATATTGTTTTTTGATTTCCAATTATTCGGTATCCAAATCTCTCCAGGATTGGGGTATTCACCTTTGCCTCCTTCTAAGATGTGGAGTTTATCTTGATTTAAATTATTACCAGGATGTTCTCTGAATTGTGCATGATTTAAGATTTCTTCTCCTTTGAATATAGGCTTTTTCCAATGCGTTCTTACAAGATTAGGGATGCTTACACTTTCGACTTCCGGTTGTTTTTCAAACCAGGCAGTTATCTTTTTAGGGTCGTGCTCGTTGATGTCAAAGGTCATCCAAATATGGGAAGCATTCAGTCGATTATATAAATTTTCAAACGGCTGATTCATTCCTAAACCTATACCCATCAAAGTAGAGAACATCAAGGCTGCAAGGGCAATACACATACCTACCAAAAAAGTCTGAATTTTTCTTCGTTTAATGTTTGCCCACGTTATTAATAAAATACTCTTCATGTATATTGTCAAAATTGTAAGTATCTACAAATGATGGGAATGCTATAATTAATTTGCAGGTACACCCCATATTGTCAAGACTTTTAAATTTTAGATTTAAAAGTTTACCAATCTTTCTCTGCTAACCATTTTAATAATTTATCTTCTTTATCCTCAATTGATTGATTTTCTTTAAAGCGTAAATCATCTTCAATTTGTCCATCTTTTAGAAAAATAATTCGGTTTCCTCGACAGGCAGACTTTATATCATGCGTAACCATTACAATGGTTTGACCTTCTTCGTTTAAATCTGTCAAAATGTTTAAAACCGCATTAGAAGAATTAGAATTTAAATTTCCTGTTGGTTCATCTGCCATAACAACCCTAGGGTTATTGATTACCGCTCTTGCCATAGAGCAACGTTGCTGCTGTCCACCAGAAACTTCTGAGGGGAGTCGGTCCGCCAATTCCAGAATTTCGACTTTTTTCATCAAGGCGATTGCCTTATCTTTTAATGCCTTACGGTCATTTTTGACTAAATAAGCTGGAATGAGAATGTTTTCTAAAAAGGTAAGATTAGGGACCAAATTAAAATCTTGGAAGACAAAACCAATATACTCTCTACGCAAAAGGGTTATCAGTTTTTCGTCCATGGTATGTACGGGTTTATCTTCTAACCATATTTCTCCGCCGCTAGGGTTTTCTAATCCACTTAATAAATAGAGTAGGGTGGACTTTCCAGAACCAGAACTCCCCATGATAACCGTGAAATCGCCTTTGTATAAACTTAAATTTAAGGTATTGATTACAGGTACTTCTGTTTTGCCTGTGAAATAACTCTTTTTTAAATCCTTTGCTTGGATAATCGTTTCTTGCATTTATTGTACGAGTTTTATTTTTCGCTTTGCTAAAATACTTTTATTTGAGGTAATGACAACCGTTCTTACAATAGGTTGCCATAAGGAACCTAGTCTACTCTTTATTGCTGCAATTATTGTAAATGCTCTATGTAAATACGAAGCAACAATAAATTTGGCTAAAATAAGCCTAATTTATTTTCATTCGTGAAATATTGTAGTTTAATTGGGGTTTTGAATGGTTGAAATACTTACTGACAATATCTTACAAGAAAAATTTCAAATTCTTACCTTCTTTCTTATCAATTAGTTTACCTTTGCATCCCGTATATAAAGCTTGAAAAAATAATATGACTAAATACATCTTTGTTACGGGAGGCGTTACCTCATCTTTAGGAAAAGGAATTATCGCCGCATCTCTTGCCAAATTATTGCAAGCCAGAGGCTTCAATACTACTATTCAAAAATTCGACCCATATATTAATGTGGACCCTGGAACACTCAACCCTTATGAGCATGGGGAATGTTTTGTGACCGATGATGGTGCAGAAACAGACTTAGATTTAGGTCATTATGAACGATTTCTGAATATTCCAACTTCTCAAGCTAATAACGTCACAACAGGACGTATTTACCAAACCGTTATTAATAAAGAACGGGAAGGGATGTATCTAGGAAAAACCGTACAAATTATTCCTCATATTACGGATGAAATTAAGCGTAGAATACAATTATTAGGGCAGACCAATCAATACGATATTGTTATTACGGAACTTGGAGGAACAGTTGGGGATATAGAGTCTTTACCTTATCTAGAGGCTTTGCGTCAAATGCGTTGGGATTTGGGTAATGATAATTGTTTAGTGATTCATTTAACCCTCATTCCTTACCTTAAGGCAGCTAAGGAATTAAAAACAAAACCTACGCAGCATTCTGTCAAGGAATTATTGAAAAACGGGATTCAGCCAGATATTTTAGTTTGTCGAACGGAGCATCCAATTAATGATGATATTCGACGAAAATTGGCATTATTTTGTAATGTCGAAAAGTCTTCTGTCATTGAATCTATTGATGCGAAGACCATTTATGATGTGCCTTTATTGATGCTGAAGGAAAAATTGGATACCAATGTTATTTCAAAACTTCGGTTAAAAGATACCAAAGAGCCTAACTTAAAAATATGGAAGAATTTTTTGGGCAAATTAAAGAATCCATCGGATGAAGTCCATATTGGTTTGGTTGGTAAATATAATGAGTTGCAAGATGCTTATAAATCTATTTACGAATCTTTTATTCATGCAGGTGCTGTCAATGAATGCAATGTAATCATTGACCCTGTTCATTCAGAGCAATTGGAGGGAGATTATAAAAGTGTGGTTAAGCGTTTAAAGCATTTAGATGGCGTATTAGTTGCACCAGGTTTTGGAGAAAGAGGCATTGAAGGGAAAATTCATGCGATTAAATACATCAGAGAAAACAACATTCCATTTTTTGGTATTTGTTTAGGGATGCAATGTGCAGTTGTTGAGTTTGTTAGAAATGTGGTTGGTATTAAAGATGCTTCCTCTACGGAAGTTCAACCAGATGCTAAAAATCCAGTGATAGATTTGATGCCGGAGCAAAAGAAAATTACCAAGAAAGGGGGAACTATGCGATTAGGGGCTTATGATTGTAAACTTAGACCAAATTCTAAGGCAGCTAAAGCCTATAAAAGCCAAAATATAGAAGAACGGCATCGTCATCGGTATGAATTTAATAATGCCTACCTCAAGCAAATTGAAAAAGCTGGCTTAATTCCTTCTGGCATCAATCCAGAAACGGGTTTGGTAGAAGTGGTAGAGTTGAAAGGGCATCCTTGGTTTGTAGGGGTGCAATATCATCCAGAATTGAAGAGTACAGTGGAGAACCCGCATCCACTATTTGTGGCGTTTGTAAAGGCTTGTATGTCAAATAAAAAGTAATACCGTTTAGGTTCAAGAGCTTAAGCCCAAGTTCAAAATTTATTGTTTTGGATTTGGGCTTAAATTTATTTTTGAAGCTTCTTTTTTAAGGCAATTCCCAACTTTTCAACCACACCTACTACCAAAGCATTTCCCATAAAAAAAGCACGTTTTGTATCGCTAACCTTTTTCATTAAAGTATGATTATCTGGAAACATATTCAGTCGTTCCAGTTCTATTGGCGTAAGTCTGCGTAAGCCTTTTTTAGTACGAATGACATGTTTAAAACGAGAAGGTGATTGACCTCCTTCCCCTGTAATAATAGTTCTAGATGCCTTGTCTAATGGGTCTGGAAAAATCATAGCTCCTTCTTTATAAAAATACTCAAAACCACTAGCCTTCTTGCGCAATTCATTTTTAGCCCCTTTTAAATAATGCCATCTATCTATATCATCGGGTGATATGTTAAAAGTAGAAGGAACCTCACTTTTTTGTAATAAATCTCCTAAAATGGTGTAGTTGCCATCATAATTAGGGATTGTTTTTACTGTGGTAATGGTTCCGTTGACCATTAACCCAGTATTGGCAAAAATACCTTTTGCGCTTTTTTTATTAAAATTAGTTGAAAGATAAACAATGTCCCCTTCTAAATTAAATGTTTGAAAAGCTTCACTATTAATAGGCTGAATAGGAAATGCTTGTGCAATTGTACCTTCGGTAGAAAGCCATTTGTCGGGTTCTATTTTGTATAGTTTTTTGTAAATTTTCGTCTTTTGGTGATAAGCAAAAATAAAGACACGCCGCCTTCTTTGAGGCATACCATATTCTGCAGCATTTATGACCCGCCATTCTACGGCATAGCCTAAGTCATTTAAACTTTGAAGAATAATGGCAAAGTCTCTGCCTCTTTGACTAGATGGAGAAATTAATAAACGGTCGACATTTTCAAGGAGTAAAAAATTAGGTTTGTTTTGCTTTTCTGAAAGAATTCTATGAATGGACCACCACAAAACTCCTTTTTTGCCAATCAATCCTTTTGAATTTTTTAAAGTAGTCGCTACTGAATAATCTTGGCAGGGAAAACCCCCAACTAATAAATCGTGGTCAGGAATATCTTTTATTGCTACAGTGGCAATGTCTTGATTAACGTGCATTTCCTTCCCCCATCTACTTTCGTAAACTAAAGAAGCATGTTGCATTTTAGTGGAAGGCTCCCATTGATTACTCCATATTATCTCATAAGGAGTAGGTAATTTTTTGGAATAGTTAGTGGTCGCTGATTTACCTTGCCATCCTTCTAAACCTAATCTAAAGCCTCCAACACCAGCAAACAACTCCACTACTGTTATTTTTTTCATTATTGAAAAGTGTAGTTTTGCTCAATATTAAGGAAAAGTAACTAATTCTAATAATAGGGGAAGGTAATAAAAGGATAGGAGGTAAACTAAAAAAGGCACTTCCTATTAGTAAGAAGTGCCTTTTTTATTTTATAAACTAAAAATTAGGCTTATCGTGCAATTTTTACATTTACTGCGTTTGGACCTTTAGGTCCCATTTCAATTTCAAAGGTAACTTTAATTCCTTGTCTAACTGGCTCCTCAATCTGATTAATATGTACAAAAATACTATCATGACTCTTAGAATCCGTAATGAAACCATATCCTTTTTCTTCATTGAAAAAGTTGATTTTACCTCTTCTTTCTCCCATTTCTGCGGATCGGTCAATCGGTGTTGCACCTAATAATATGTCTTCTGCTTTAATTTCTCTTTTCTTAGATGGGTCTGGTGGCGTATCACTTAGATTACCGTTTTCATCCACGTAGGCTATCATGTCTTCGAATGCTACTTTTCCTCTTTCTGTTTTTTCAAGTTTGCGTTGTTCGCGTCTTTCTAATTTTTCTTTTTTCTTCTTTAAACGCTTCTTTTCTTTTTCCTTCTTGTTAAACGATTGTTGTGATTTAGCCATATTTCATTTTAAGTTTAAAAAATAATCCACTATTAAAAAAACTAATAGTAAACAAGACCCTTAATTACCTATTCCAATTTACTTTAAAATAAGATGCGCAAATTTAACATTTTTTTGCGATTTTCCTTGGAAATCTTGTATTAATGTTCTATTAAAATTATTTCAAGTGAATCGAAAACTAACTTTAGCTTTCTATATAAATGACAACCACGATTTTAAAGATTAAGTTCCAGATTTATGTAAATTTTAAAAAAAAAGATAAATTTATCCAATTTAGTAGGTGAAATGCATGATTCTAGGTGCTAGAATTAGGAAATGCTTTCAGTGACTACTGAAAGCATTTCAACTATTTTCGAGCATATATCTTAAAAACTGTTCTTAAGCCAGCATCAATTTACTATCGTCTTTTCCTTCTAACATGCTTTCGCCCATCAAATATTCATCTACTGCTTTTGCAGCTTCTCTTCCTTCCGAAATGGCCCAAACAACTAAGGATTGACCTCTTCGCATATCACCTGCTACAAAAACATTTTCTAAATTAGTTTGGTATTTATTGTCTTTTACATTTCCTCTTTCTGTCAGCTCGACATCCAATTGTTTTAGCATTCCTTCATGTTGGGGATGAACGAAACCTATTGCTAAAAGTGCTAATTCACATGGTATTTCTCTTTCCGAACCTTCCATTTTGACAAAACTATTTCTACCAGTAGCTTCATCTTTTTTCCACTCTATGTTGACTAATTTTACTGCCTTTAAATTACCTTTACCATCTCCAATGAATTCTTCAGTTAAAATAGCCCATTTTCGTTCACATCCTTCTTCATGCGAGGTAGAGGTACGTAGCATCATCGGCCAAAGCGGCCAAGGCGTCTCTTCTGCACGGCTTTCTGGTGGCTTAGCCAAAAGCTCAATTTGAGTGACTGATTTTGCTTTATGTCTGTTAGAAGTTCCCACACAATCAGAACCAGTATCTCCTCCACCAATGACCAATACATTTTTACCAGTTGCTAGAATCTCTTGCTCTTTAGCAATTCTATCTCCTGCAACTCGTTTATTATTTTGGTCTAAGAAATCCATGGCATAATGAACACCATTCAATTCTCGACCCTTGATTGGTAAATTTCTAGGAACAGTTGAGCCACCAGTTAAGACGACTGCATCAAAGTCTTGCACTAATTTTTTAGCATCTACATTTTCTCCGACATTTGCATTGACCTTGAAATTGATGCCCTCCGCTTCCATTAAAGCAACTCTTCGTTCGACTACCCACTTTTCTAACTTGAAATCAGGAATACCATAGCGCAATAAACCTCCAATTCTTGTGTTTCTCTCGTAAACAGTTACCAAATGTCCTGCTTTATTTAATTGGGCAGCAGTTGCCAATCCAGCTGGGCCAGAACCGACTACAGCTATTTTTTTTCCTGTTCGAGTAGTTGGTGGTTTAGGCCGAATTAATCCTTTTTCAAAAGCTGTTTCTGCTATTGACTTTTCTATGTGCTCAATCGCAACAGGTGGTTGATTAATACCTAATACACATGCTGCTTCACAAGGCGCTGGACAGATTCTTCCTGTGAATTCTGGAAAATTATTAGTACTACTTAAAATATCATAAGCTGTGGTCCAATCTTCTTCATAGACAGCATCGTTGAATTCTGGAATAATGTTACCTAGTGGGCATCCATTATGACAAAACGGAATGCCACAATCCATACAACGAGAAGCTTGTTTGATAGTTTTTTCTTCAGAAAATTCTACATATAGCTCTTGATAATCCTCTGTTCTATTCTTTGCATCTCTTTTGCCAGGCAATTCTCTGGTCACGCTTAAAAATCCTTTTGGGTCTGCCATATTTTATATATTGTATCGACGAAGTTATGCGTCTTATTATTTTTAATTCATTCGTTTTGAAAAGTAGAAAATTTTAGATTTATTAGATTGCTTTTACCACTTTACTGAAGCAGCTACTGCTGTTCGCTTAATCGTACTTTTCTTATTACTTTTGCTTTCCTCTAATACGCGCTTATAATCGGTTGGCATTACCTTGATAAAGCGTTTCTTTGCTTTATCCCAATCATTCAAAATATCCAAAGCAACATTACTACTAGTACAAGAAAAATGATTTCTGACGAGTGTTTGGAGCGTTGTGTAGTCTGCTTTTGACATTTTATCAAATTCGACCATCTCCATATTACATTTATCCTTGAAATCTTTTTTAGCATCATAAACATAGGCAGTTCCCCCACTCATACCCGCAGCAAAGTTTTTACCGGTATCTCCTAAAACAACAACTAAACCACCCGTCATATATTCACAACCATGGTCGCCAATACCTTCGACAACAGCAGTGACACCTGAATTTCTAACCGCAAACCTTTCTCCTGCCATTCCTTTTATATAAGCTTCACCAGAAGTCGCACCATAAAATGCCACATTACCAATGATGATATTCTCATTAGGGACAAAAGTTGCATCTCGGTCAGGTACAGCGATTAATGTACCCCCAGATAATCCTTTTCCAAAATAATCATTCGCTTCTCCTTCAAGAGTGAACTCTATTCCCTTTGCACCAAAAGCACCAAAGCTTTGTCCAGCAGAACCTCTAAACCTAAAGGCAATGGTTCCTTTCGGTAAGCCTTCTCCTTTGTATTTTTTCGAGATTTCATTAGACAGCATCGTACCTACTGCACGGTCCGTATTAAGAATCGGGAAAATGCTAGTTACTTTTTGCCCTTCTTCTAAAGCTGGTTTAGCATAATTCATCAATCTTCTATCCAAGACATCTTCAATACCGTGGTCTTGAGCTACTTTCTTGTATAAACCGACAGTTTCATCTACAGGTTCTTTATATAAAATTGGACTTAGGTCCAATTGCTTATATTTCCAATTGTTAATATTAGACTTCATTTTTAATAGCTCCACTTTTCCAACCATCTCATTTACGGTTCTAAACCCTAACTCTGCCATGATTTCTCTTAAATCCATAGCTAAAAAGCGGAAGTAATTTATTACATGCTCTACTTTTCCATTATACCTTTTTCTTAATTCTGGATTTTGAGTGGCGATGCCAACAGGACAGGTATTTAAATGACATTTTCTCATTAAAATACATCCTTCAACCACTAAAGCAGCAGTGGCAATTCCCCATTCTTCTGCACCTAACAAGGTAGCTATAGCCAAATCCCGACCTGTTCGAATCTGTCCGTCCGTTTGTAAAGTGACTCTATCTCTCAATTTATTCCTAACTAAGGTCTGGTGACTTTCCGCCAAACCAAGTTCCCAAGGTAAACCAGCATGTCGGATAGAACTGATAGGTGATGCACCTGTTCCTCCATCGTGACCTGAAATTAAAATAGCATCTGCGTGCGCTTTGGCAACACCAGACGCAATAATTCCAACACCTGCTTTAGAAACTAATTTTACATTAATCCTAGAAGCACGATTCGCATTTTTTAAATCAAAAATAAGCTGGGCTAAATCTTCAATGGAATATATATCGTGATGAGGAGGAGGCGAAATCAATCCTACACCCGGTGTAGAGTGTCGAACTCGACCAATCCAATCATCTACTTTATGCCCAGGTAATTGTCCACCTTCACCAGGTTTTGCACCCTGGGCCATTTTGATTTGTAATTCTTCCGCATTGGCTAAATAATAACTAGTTACGCCAAATCTACCGGAAGCAACTTGCTTAGTAGCGGACCGTTCCCAATCGCCATTTTCCTTTTTTTCAAAACGGATAGAATCTTCCCCTCCTTCGCCTGAATTACTCTTTCCACCAATTCTATTCATCGCTATGGCTAGGGTAGAGTGGGCTTCATGGGAAATAGAACCGAATGACATCGCACCCGTAACAAATCGGCGCATTATTCCTTCAATAGGTTCTACCTCTTCGATTGGAATACTATTTCCTTTTCTAAAATCCATTAAACCTCTTAATGTACAGGCTTGCTCTAGTTGATTATTGATTAAAGCGGCAAATTTTTTGTAAGTATCGTAGTTGTTTTTACTAGTAGAATGCTGTAATAAATGGATGGTTTGAGGATTGAATAAATGATATTCTCCACGTCTTTTCCATTGGAAAACACCGCCAACTTCTAATCTCGGATTTGGAACATTTATAGCAGGGTAGGCTAATCTATGTTTGATTAAAGTCTCCTCCGCTATCCCATCAAAACCCATTCCTTCAATACGAGAAACTGTTCCTTTGAAACACTCTTCGATGACATTAGAATTGATGCCTAGTGCTTCAAAAATCTGTGCACCTTGATAGGATTGTAAGGTAGAAATTCCAATCTTAGACATTATTTTTAATAAGCCTTTGCCAATTGCTTTTTGATAAATTGCTATACAATCATCTAAGGAATATTTAGCGTCTATAACTTTCTTTTGCCTTAAATTGGAAATTGTGGAATACGCCATATATGGATTAACCGCACTGGCTCCAAATCCAATTAAAGTTGCAAAATGATGGGTTTCTCTGGTATCTCCTGACTCAATGACTAATGAAGTAGACCCTCTTAATCCAGTCTTAATTAAATGGTGGTGAATACCTCCTGTTGCTAACAAAGAAGGGATTGGTGCAAATTTGTCATCCGCAGCTTTGTCAGATATGACTAAAATATTATGCCCTTTTCTAACCAAATTTTCAGCAATTCCACAAATATGTTCAATTGCTGCTTCCAACCTACCTGCTTGCCCATCTGCTTCAAATACGGCATCAATGGTTGCCGCTTTAAAGTCTTTATGGTAAATGCCCTTAATCTTTTCAACCGATTTATTAGTTAAAACTGGATGCTCTAAGTGAATGAATTTAGCATTGTCTGGTCCTGGCTCCATAATATTTTTGGCACCACCAAGCATAGCATATAAAGACATTACTGGACGCTCTCGAATTGGGTCAATTGGTGGATTGGTTACCTGTGCAAATAGCTGCTTAAAGTAATTAGCCAAATGCTGAGATTGGTTGGATAAAGCTGCTAAAGGCGTATCTGTACCCATTGAGCCGATTGGGTCCTTTTTACCTGTAATCATTGGCCCTAGAATAACCGTTAAATCTTCCTTGGTGAATCCAAATAATTGTTGCTTTCTTAAAAGCGTTTTATCATCCATACTTCTTCTTACCTGCGTTGGATGTTCTGGTAAGTCCGCTAAAGTCAATCTATTTTCATCCAACCATTGTCTGTATGGTTCTCTTCTGCAGATGGTCTCTTTTAATTCTTCATCCGTAATAATTCTATGCTCCTCCAAATCAGCAATCAACATTCTTCCTGGTTGTAATCTACCTTTTTGAACCACTTTTGATTGGTCAATTGGTAAAGCACCTGCTTCAGATGCTACGATTAGTGTCCCATCATTCAATAAAGTAAATCTAGAAGGTCTTAATCCATTTCTATCTAATGTCGCTCCTACTAAAATACCATCTGTGAAGCAGATAGAAGCTGGGCCATCCCAAGGTTCCATCAACGTTTTATGATATTCGTAAAAAGCTTTTTTATAATCTGGCATGTCCTCATCATTCTGCCATGCCTCTGGAATCATCATCATCAATGCATGTGGAATCGACCGACCTCCTAAAACCAAAAATTCTAATACATTATCAAAATTTCCTGAATCAGAAAGATTTTCACCACAAATAGGATGTAATTTTTCTAGCTCTTCTGGTGAAAATAAACTAGAACGAACTAAATCTGCTTTGGATTTCCACCAATTTAAATTTCCTCTGACGGTATTTATTTCACCGTTATGCGCTACATATCTAAATGGTTGTGCTAGCTTCCAACGAGGAACAGTGTTGGTAGAAAAACGAGAGTGAATCAATGCAATGGCAGAGGTGCAATCTTCGTCTTGCAAATCAGAATAATAAGGTCTTACTTGCCAAGTCGTCATTTGCCCTTTGTAGACTATCGTCTTGTAAGAAAAAGAAGTAATGTAAAAATCATTCTTTACTTGAGGGTAGGTAATGAAAATTTTATGGGTTGCAAATTTTCTTAAGACATAAAGCGTACGCTCCAATTTCTTTGGGGCCATTTCTTCTTTTGGTGCTACGAAAACTTGCTCCATTTTGGGTTCTACTGCCTTAGAAGAAGGGCCGATATCTTCATTATCTGTAGGTACTTTTCTATAACCCAATAAATTAAATCCTAATTCATCGATGTAGTCATTTAGTAATACTCTACATTGTTCTTTTAAAATTTTATCGTGTGGGAAAAAGACCATCCCAACACCATATTTTCCGAATTCGGGTAATTCGAAACCTACATTTTTAGCTTTCTTTTTAAAGAATTCATGTGGAATTTGTATTAGAATTCCAGCACCGTCTCCCGTATTCTCCTCGCATCCACAAGCCCCTCTATGCTCCATATTTTGCAGCATGGTCAAAGCATCTTGAATCACTTTATGTGATTTGATTCCATTCAAATTAGCTATAAATCCAGTTCCACAGGAATCCTTTTCCATGCTTGGAACATACAATCCTTTGTTCTGCTGCTGCTTCATAAAAAATATTTATTCGTTAGGTGTCACGCTTTGATAGATGTGACTTAGAAATTAATGCAAAGTAATTGACTGAAAGATGATATTATCAACCTCATGTTGATACGACATTTTTTGCCAAAAGGTATCTTCAGACTTTAGAATAGATGATAAGTAGTGATTCTTTCAAATTTTGAAGAAAATCGCTTTTAATCTGTTTATTCTTGTTTTTTAAAAAGGTTTTATTTTGGTAAGGTATTTTTAAACAAGCCCTAAAAATCGCAATTTTTTAAGAATTTTACAAAGAATACGCATGAAAATTTAAGTTTTTACAAAGCTCTTTTTTTGCTAAAATACGATTGCCAAATGTTTATTTTGAAACATTCTAAATGACTTAACTTTATTTACCATATTTAATTTGGAATTATTTGTTATTTCATTTAGAATTAAGCAGTTTAGTAAATAGCAATTGGTTTATAATTTACTTTTAATAATTTCCATTCTTTTAAAAAAATGACCTTCTTTTGAAAATTTTGTAATCAAAAAAGAGTGTTCTCAACATTTAATAGGTTGCCACTATTATTTTTTGCCTAATTTTACCGAATATTTTAATCAAAATCGTTTCACAATTCAATGATAAAGTATCCAAATCAATTTGAAAAGGCAATAGCGGCATTTGATGCATTAAACGAGCAAGACCCTAATAAGGAGGAAGTTGCTGGCCAATTGATAGCTAAAGAAGTGCTTTATGCACAAAGAATGAGTAAAAGTTTACTTTCATTTTTCCCAACTGCTTCTGAGACGCTGCAATTAGCGGCTAGATGTCAACATTTATGCCGCTGGGAAATTCCTAGAAAGGATTACCCAACAGGTCGGAAAGGCTATCATTTGTGGCGAACTAAATTAAAGGAATTACATGCAGAGAAGGCTGGGCGAGTTTTGGCCAATGTTGGATATGACCAAGAGGTGATAGACAGGGTACAATTTTTAGTTTTGAAAAAACAATTAAAAAAAGATGCAGAAACCCAAGCATTAGAAGATGTGATATGCTTGGTATTTTTGGAATTTTATTTTGAGCCTTTTGCTGCAAAACATACAGAAGAAAAGGTAATAGATATTTTAAGAAAGACTTGGCGTAAAATGTCAGAAGCTGGACAAGCGGCAGCATTGCAATTGCCTTTGTCCAAAGATGCAATTACCATAGTGGGTAAAGCATTGAGTGTTTAAAAATTTATGTAAAATTAGTAAATGTCTGATTTTGACCAAATATTTGAAGTGGCTGCTTTAAGCTCATTTGAGGACTATCAAAGTGCTGCTAATTTGCCGCAATTTTTACAACAAAACTTACCACTTCAATACGGTATTACAGAAGGTATCTTGGTAAACCGAAAAAAAGAATTTTCCAACCCACAATTTTTGTTTTATAGCACTCTGAATTGCCCTGTTTTACGACTTTCAAAAAAATCCTCTGCCAAAGTTATTCCTGTTAATTATGCTTATGGCAACTTATCTTTTTTTAAAGAATTGAACCAAGAAACCTTGAATCAAGCTTTAGCCAAAAAGGAAGAGGCGATTACTGTTTTTAATGGACAATGTGCTGATAAACAAGAAACTATAAAACCTTTGAATATTTGGATAGCTGATAATCTAGCAAGCTTTTTGTCCATTAATGACTTAGAAGATAGATTGCTCGCTGAAACCCATCCACCTGATTTAGTAGCTATCATCAACAAGGGCTTATTGGTTACCTTAAACGACCATACCATCCAACAAATATTTGCTCTTTCGGAAAAAGAAAATAGTCAATCCTTTGATAAAAAAATTGCTCAAGATTTAATTGGAATTGCTCAAAAAACCATGCAGCGAAAATACTTCAAAATGGCTGCTTCTGCTCCTTACAAGAACTTTTTTTATACCTATATTTTATTGCTAGAATTATTAAAAACTCAACCTTTATTAAGCGATGATTTGTCCGCCGAAATGGTAAGCATTTGGTCTTGATTTTTTGGAAATTTTTATAGGTTCTAAGTTTTAATTACCTTTAGGAATTAATCAAATTCTAATCTTTTAATTCCTATCGAATGAAGTCTCTAACTTTACTAATAGCAGTTCCTATTTTCCTATTCACTCTGCAAAGTTGTCAGTCTGTAGAGGCTACAGCAGTCGATAAAAACTACCAAACTTATCAAGATTTGGTGGATATTTTTAAAGAATGGCGAGCCTTTGAAACACCCCCTTTACGAGATGGTGCACCAGATTATACTGCTGCAACTTTTGAAAAGCGCTGGCCTGAATTTAAAGCCATGCAAGCTAAGCTTAATGCAATGGATGTTTCCGAGTGGCCAACAAACCAACAAGTAGATTGGCGGATTGTCAAAGCAGAAATGAATGGCTATGACTTTAATCATCGAATCTTAAAACCTTGGCAAAGAGACCCTGCCTTTTATAAATCCCTATGGATGTCTCGTAGTGATGTGCCTGCACATGAAGGACCTACTCATCATGGAACTACTGAAATTTGGACCTATAATTTTCCTTTAGATACAGAAAGTGCAGCCAAGCTTTTAGAAGACTTGAGGGTCATACCTAGTTTGAATGAACAAGCAAAATTAAACTTAACAGGTAATGCTAAAGACCTTTGGGTGACTGGTATAAGAGACATTCGAAGACAAAGTGAAAATCTGAAATCAATTTTGGATAGAGCAGGAGTGAAAGATAATTCAGCTATTGTTGAAGCTATTGAAACCGCAATTACCTCTACCAATGACCTTGTAAAGTGGTTAGAAGGAGCAGCAAGTTCAAAAACTGGTCCATCTGGTATCGGGAAAGAAAATTATTCTTGGTATTTACAAAACGTGCACCTTGTCCCTTTGACTTGGGAAGATGAAGTAATGATTTTAAAAAGAGAATTGGCACGTGCTTGGTCGGCTTTAAAATTAGAAGAACATCGAAATCGTAAACTACCCCAATTGATTGCCGCTAACTCTCCAGAGGCTTATAATCAATTGGCAGAAGTGTCTGCTCAGAGTTTGATGAAATTTTTAGAGGAAGAGGACATTGTTACAGTAAAAGACTATTTTGACCCTGCTTTACGAGAACATTTAGGACAATTTGTTCCAGAAGAAACAAGAAATTTTTTCTGGATAACTGCTCATAATGACCCACGCCCACTTTATTCCCATTTTTACCACTGGTTTGAATTAGCAAGAATGGATATCGAACCCAATAAAAGTGAAATTCGAAAAGGCCCTTTATTGTACAATATTTTTGACTCAAGAAATGAAGGAATGGCAACAGCAGTGGAAGAAATGTTTATGCAAGCAGGTTTATATGATGATAATCCAAGAGTCAAAGAAATTGTTTACATCATGATTGCCCAAAGAGCTGCTAGAGGATTAGGTTCCTTGTATGCACATGCTAATGAAATGACGATGGAAGAAGCTGGTGGAATCCATTCAGAATATACGCCTCGAGGGTGGATGAAAACGGAGAAAGAGTTATTGATTTTTGAACAACATTTATACTTACGTCAACCAGGTTACGGGACGAGTTATATCACTGGTAAGTACCTAGTCGAAGATGCAATGGCAGATTATGCGAGAATTAGCGAGTCAGGAGAAACTCCATTTACGGTAAAGTCTTTTTTTGATAAATTGAATAGTATAGGAAATATTCCAATTGCACTGGGGCATTGGGAATTAACAGGAGTGGATGCTGCTAACAAACATAAATATTAATATTGTTTCGGTAGTTCTAATTAGTTTTCTAATACAAATCTTATTTCTCACTACTACACAACGACTTAAAGTAATGACTTTTAATGCGTTGGGTCGTCGCGTCGTTGTGAGAAAATAGTCCTATTGCGTCTGGAATTGATGCTTATATAATTACCCTCAAAACAAGGATCATAAAAAATATATTTGATGCGAAAGATACCCAAGATGTGATTAGTCGCATAAATCAACTGTTATTTGATTAGATTATTTTTTCGATTACTCGGGAATAATATTCTTTACCCTTCCGACTTCTCCTAATTTTAGCATTACTTTGATACCATGCGGATGATTAGGAGCATTGGTCAATATTCTTTTGACAATTCCTTCTGTTAATTCACCTGTACGTTGGTGCTTTTTTAGTACGATTTCTACTAAATCTCCAACTTTGATATTCTTCCTTTTTGTACCGTCTAAATTATCCATTTTAAATTTATTTGTCCCTATATCGTTTTTTAATAAAAAAAAATAGTCCTAAAACCTAAGAAACAAGACCTAGAACAAAAGGAGTTTTACTCTGCTAAATCCGTTTAATCCGTGGTCTAATCCTATTATTTTGACTCTATTAAATCTTCTGAAATTTTTAAGCGCTCCTAATTCTTCTCCCACAACAATACATGCTGCAACTTCATCCCTTTTCCCGCTTCAAAAAGCTCGGTAGAAAGTAATAATTCCATGCCATCAGAAGAAAACTCAAAGGTTCGAACTAAGTTTGTACCAATCCAATTGGGGAATAAAGCCATATCTACCTGGTGAATAACCTGATTATCTTCCACATCAAATTTTCCAGAATAAGAAGTATATCCTCTAAATGCTTTTTTCATTTCCTCTGCAGTTCCTTTCCAGGTATGTGGAATCGAAAATGATGGGCGAGTAGGGTCCATTAACAAAGCAGACATTCTTCCTTCTTTGGAATAAATGATATGTCCTTTACAATTGTTTGTATAAGGATAGGAAAACAAAGTTCCATCTTCTTTTAAAATTTTATAGTATACAAGCGTCCAAACGCCGATAAATTTACTACGCATAACCTTTTAGTGGTAAGTTGTTAGTGGTAAGTGGTGAGTTGTAAATGATAAATGATAGGTCGCCAACAATTTACAACTTACCACTTACCATTTACAACTAGCATCCTATCTCGGTGCCATTCTAATAGCTCCATCTAATCTAATAGTCTCTGCATTCAGCATCGGATTTTCAATAATAGATTGAGTCATCTTTGCATATTCCGCAGGTTTTCCTAATCTTTTTGGAAAAGGTACTTGTGCACTTAAAGAATCATAAGCTTCTTGAGGCAAGGTATCAAAAAGCGGTGTGTGAAATAGACCGGGAGCAATCGTACAACATCGAATACCTGCTCTAGCCAAATCTCTTGCAATCGGTAAAGTCATGCCAACGACCCCGCCTTTAGAGGCAGCATAAGCTGCTTGACCTACTTGTCCATCAAATGCAGCAACACTTGCTGTATTGATGATTACACCTCGTTCACCTTCTGCGTTTGGTTCGTTACTTTGCATGATTTCTGCACAAAGTCTCAAAACATTAAAAGTACCAATTAAATTGATAGATACGACCTTTTTGAAAACATCTAATGGATGTGGACCGTTTTTACCAACGGTTTTTATACCAGACCCAATGCCTGCACAATTAATACAAATGTGAATACCACCAAATTCTCTAACTACTCGTTCTAAAGCTTCCTTAACTTGGCTTTCACTAGTCACGTCGGTTTTATCAAAAATGACTTTGTCTTTTCCTAACTCCGCCACAATTGCTTTACCTCGGTCCATGTTTAGGTCCATAATGAGGGCCTTACCTCCATTGGCGACAATGTTCCGAACAGTGGCTTCGCCTAAGCCTGAAGCCCCGCCTGTCACTACGGCAACTTTTCCTTTTAATTCCATAAATTTTGATTTTTAGCAAAGGGCGTAGGGCATGGGGCAAAGGGAAAGGATAGAGTAAAACATATATTATTCAAATACATTTATTTCAAGCCCTGCCTTAATTACCTTTTACTTAATAGCCATTATTAAATATTAAATTTGTCTAAACTTGTTGAAAGTTATTTTGGGTAACCGATAATAACCTCCAATAATACCAAGTAATAACTTCAAACCTGTCTGCGACTGACTGATAACCTATAAAGTCGGATTAATCAAATACTTCCGTCCACTTTCTTGCTTGGCATAGGCACAAATAGTATCTGGCATAATCGCTTCTTCTAAAGAGATTTCTTTGTAGAATTCACTTTTAAAAGTCGTAGTAATTTCATTCGCGACTCTTTTTTTCATTTCAGTAAACTTTGCTGGTCCTACTCTTTGAATGATTGGCGTAACCAACCAACCGCCAACACCCCAAAACATGCCATAAGACCGCTTTAAGACAGTAGGTTTGTGTGTTAATCCACCGTAAATATATACTTGTTTATGCGTAGTAGAACCATAGCGACTAAAAGCAGTTGCCTTTTTTTGTTCTGCCTTTTCCATGGCATCTAAAATGTGATTGACCATGTCTCCACCACCAATAGCATCAAAACCTAAAGTAGCACCTGATTCTACAATTGCATCCAATAAATCCTGTGAAAAGGTGGGGGCACTAGAATTGCAGACATATTTTGCACCAATTGATTTTAATAAATCGACTTGCGCTTCTTTTCTAACAATATTCACTAACGGAATGCCGTCATCTGCACAAGCTTTAACCAACATTTGTCCTAAGTTGGATGCTGCTGCGGTATTTATCATTGCGGTATGATTTTCCATTTTCATGGTTTCAATCATGGCTAAAACGGTCAATGGATTGACACACGCTGCAGCGGCTTGTCTAGGGGTTGTACCTTCATTCATTGGCATACAAGCAGCGGCTGGTACACATCGATATTGTGCATAAGAACTCATCCCAAAAAGTGCGACCACTTTTCCCATCAAATGCTGTGCATCTGCTCCTGCTGCTATGACTCTTCCTGCGCCTTCATTTCCAGCGGGTAAATTCATACCGAACCGACCTTTATAAGCTGGTAGAAAGGCAGCAGGTATTTTTGGTGTTTTTGGTGCGGCATTCGTACCAAAAACATCAATATTACCCAAAGCTGGGAATCCGATGACTACGCCGACATCTGAAGGGTTGATGGCTGTTGCTTCTATTTTTACTATTACTTCATGGGCTTTTGGCTCAGGAATTGGGAAGTTTTCAATAGCTAATTTTAAAGTTCCGTCTTCCGTGACTAAGGTTCTTAATTCTTTTCCTGTAGAAGGGTGGCTTATTGTTGTGCTCATTTATTTGATTTGAAATGTAAATTGTATGATTTATATTTGGTAAATGTAGTAAAAGGGTTGTCTATGCGATTTAGGATACAAGCAGTCCTCCATCTAATGGAATGACATTTCCTGTCATAAAGCTTCCTGCCTTTGAACACAAATAAATAACCAATCCTGCAATGTCTGAAGGCTGACCAATTCTGCCAACTGGATTTGCTTTTCCTAATGCTTCTGCATCAAAATGTTTGGTCATATTGCTTGGGAAGAAACCAGGTGCTATAGCATTCACTAAGATTTTTTCTTTTGCCAACTCATGTGCCAATACTTTGGTCATATGGTTAGCTGCAGCTTTACTTGCATTATAAGAAATAGCGGACAATCCGCCATGAGTGATTCCTGCAATGGAAGTAATCGTAATTACTCTACTTGGGTCTGCTTTGGTTGCTCCTGCTTTTAATAAAGGCAATAGGCTTTTGGTTAAAAAGAAGACAGATTTAACATTCAAATCCATGACTTTGTCCCATCCTTTTTCTGGGAAACTATCAATAGGTGCCCCCCAAGTTGCTCCTGAATTATTGATTAAAATATCAATTTTTGATTCTCTATCAGATAAGGTGGCTGCTAAGGCATCTATATTTTCAATGGCTAATAAATTAGCGGGTAATGCGATACAAGTACCATATTGGCTCATCTCTTGGGCGTAAGTAGAGCATGCTTCTGCCGAACGAGAACTTATATAAACTTTTACTCCAGATTCTACTAATCCTCTTGTAATCATTGCGCCTATGCCTTTGGCACCTCCTGTAACTAGTGCTATCTTTCCTTTTAAACTGAATAAATCTTCTATCATTTTATTGAATTTGTTTCTTGAAAAATTGCCATATTTCAGTTGCAGCATCAATATCTTGATTGGTCGCACCTAATATTTTTGGCATTTTACTTTTGGTATGTGGTATCGTATGTCCTCCTCCATTTATTTTATAAAGGATGGCTTGCGTCTGGTTCTCGCATCTCCATTTTATTTGTTCTACATCGGAATTGTCTGTTGAATTTGTGTCCGCTAATTTTATTGGATTTGAAGCTTTCAAACAGTCATTTAATTTAGTCCAATAATTCATCGTTTCCTCTGTTGACATTACGGTCCCTCTGGAATCATTTCCTAAAATGGAAACTAAACCACCATTATAAGGATTTACCTTGTCATCCGTTCCGTTTATCAATAATAATGGCACAAACTGCCCACTTTTTTGACAATCTAAATTATCAGCGATTGGTAAATTGGCTGAAATGGCAGCTATTCCATCAATCCAATTAGGGGCTTCTAAAGCCAATTTAAAACAAAAATGCCCACCATTTGAATGTCCTGTTGCGAACCTATGCTCAAAGGACAAATTTAAATTTTCACTAAGGTAAGTTTCTATTTCTTTTAAAAAAGTAATATCATCAATATTTTTAATATTTGCCTCGTAATCCGCGGAGCCTCGGCAATCATTCCAGTGATTTAAATAACCTGTTGGATAAACGGCTACAAAGCCTTCTTGGTCTGCTAATTGGTCGAATTCATAGGCGGTTTGTTCTCTTACCCCTTCTCCTGTTCCCGTTGAGCCATGCAATACAAAAACAATACTTTTGGTTTTTATGTTTTTAGGTGCATACCATTGAAAATTTCTAGCTTGATTATTACTTTGGATAGTTGTGGTGATTAAATCTCCAGTTAAATTTGGTGCAGCGATATATCCATCTGTTAAATAAATTTGACGTAAGATAAGTGCTGTTAATACTAAAAATCCTATCAAGCCCAGCAAAATTTTAATCCATTTTTTCATACTGATTGTGTTTATTAGGCGTTAGAACCGCCATCTATTGGTAAGGCTATTCCATTTAAATAACTAGCATCTTCTCCGCATAACCAGCAGATGGTTCTAGCTACTTCTTCTGGTTTGCCAAACCGCTTCATCGGCACAGATTGCCGCATTTTTTCTTTTAATTCATCATTATTAGCTAAATAGCCATCTCCCATAGGTGTTTCTATTACTGTTGGACAAATGGCATTGATTCTAATTCCATATTTACCAAATTCATGGGCGGCAGTTTTAGTCATACCCACTACTGCATGTTTGCTTGCTGCATAGGCACCCATTCTTGGTGCCGCAGCGATACCCGCCGCTGAGGCAGTATTGATAATATTTCCTCTTCTCTGGCCTTTCATTACCTTAAGGGCTGCTTTCATGCAGTAAAAAACACCAGTTTGATTTACGGCAATCGTTTTGTTCCAATGCTCAATAGTGATTTGGTCAAAAAAGTATAAGCCTTGACCAATACCTGCATTATTTATCATATGGTCTAGTTGACCATACTTTTCTAAACAGGTATTGATTAAAGATTGAACTTCTTCCCAATTAGCAACATCGGTTTTTACAAAAATGGCCTTGCCTCCGTTGGCTTTAATAAGTTCCGTTGTTTCTTTTCCTCCAGCTTCATTTATGTCTGAGACAATTACATTTGCGCCTCTTTTTGAAAATTCTAAAGCAGTTGCCCGGCCAATTCCTGAACTTCCTCCTGTGACGATGACGGACTGATTTTTAAATTGCATTTGATGAATTATTTTTTGTAAAATTGAGTTGTTTAGCTTTTTTGTGATTGCTGTTTTATTGGTACAATGACATAGGTATTATTTCGGTTTCCCATCCGCTTTGCGGTTCTCTCCTTTGGCTTGCCCACCCGTTTCACGGTTCACAAACTATGTTTGCTCATACTGGACATTCACCCTTCCGGGGCGCTTATTCATCTTCATATTCATCGTCTTCAAACTCTAATTTTTCCACCAATGACATCACCCAATTGATGACCTTGACACTGAGATATTTAGACATCCCAGCTTTTCGACTAGCCGTTTTAAGAATATTGATATTTTTATACCCCATTTTATCCTCTTCTGCTAACTTGATAAATTCTTCCCATTCTTCGGCTGTATACATATCGAATTGGGCTTTCATGATATCTACATCTGTTGGGTCATTAAGGTCGTATTTTGACATGCGATTTATTTTATTTGTTCAATAAATGAAGGACAAATTTTGTGAAAGCGGTTGCCGTATTTCCAAATTTTTCCATTCTTGGGTCGGTACTTGCACCATTCACATAGCGTTGATATAATTGCTGGGCAATGATAGCTCCTTTCCAATAAGCAAAAGCTTCGTACCAGGTAATTTGACTCAAATCAAAACCAGTGGATTGAGCGTAATTTTCTATTAAAAATGCTTTGGAAGGGAAGTTTCCAGATAACATCACAGGTAAATCAAATTGTTCGAAATAAGGCTCAGGCCAGTAACTTAAGGTCGAACCAAAATCAGTTAAGGGGTCTCCTAAAGTACACATGTCCCAATCAAAAATGGAAGTGACTTTGTCTGGATTGTCTGATTGAAATTGACAATTATCAAATTTTATATCGTTGTGGACAATAGAAACGGTCTGTGTAGTTGGTATATTCTTTTTTAATAAAGACAAAATGGTGTCCATATCTTTATTTTCTTCAATTTTTGACAATTCCCATCTTTTAGCCCATCCAGCCAATTGTCGTTCTAAAAAACCTTCGGGCCTGCCCAATTTACTTAAATTAGCAGAATGATAATCAACTTGATGAAGTTCCGATTCTGCGTTAATCATTGCTTTGGTCAGTCGTTTTTCTGGATTATCAAATTCTTTAAAACAGTCTAATAATTTGTACCGAACGATTACACCTGTTCGACGCTCAATTACCACAAATTTGGCACCGACTACTGTTTCTTCCTCACACAAATGATAGGCTCTAGGGGCAGGGGAGAAGTGGGTATATAGTTTGGATAAAACTCGGTATTCTCGTTTCATATCGTGTGCCCCCGGCGCAATTTTACCAAAAGGTGGTCGCCTCAAAACTAGTTCTTTCTCCCCAAATTTTAACAAATAAGTTAGGTTAGCATGGCCTCCGTGAAATTGCGATACGGACATTTCGCCTGTTAATTCTGGAAGATTTGCCCTTAAATATACTTCTAACTTATCCCAATCCAATCCTTCTCCTTTTCTAATTTCTTTTGCTTTATCCATAGTTACATTTTACTCAGATAAAAAATATTTAGTATTTCTTTATTGCCTTGATATCTTATTTTCGCTAAAAGGATGAAAGATAAGCCCATTTTCTTTTTGGTCTTGTTGAAAATGATTTTTTTACTCCTTTTTAGTATTTTCTTTATATACACCGTATAATAAAATAATTGATAAAATCCCCCAAAATAGTAAGAATATGATTCCAGATACTCCAAATCCAAGTATTCTTTCATCACAATTTACAGTCGGACACATTACCAGATAATAGATTACTTGCGCAATACCGATTAATCCAATTACTAGGTTAAACTTTCCTTTCATAATTAGTATTTTATTAGTTGTTTTTCTAAAAAATGTAAGATATAGAAAATGTAAAGAATATTAGCTGATTTTATTGCTTTTGTTACCTCCTGCTGAATTTGGAAAGTCAACCTAAAAATAGGCGATATAAGTTTTAATTTCTAAGCCAAATATTTTCCTTATTTTTGACTCAATTCCTAACGGCATATTTGCCTTTTAACTCATTTGTTTTATGAAATATTCTACACTCTTTTTTATACTTTTTTACACCCTAACTGGATATAGTCAAGAGAAGGCGAAAGCAGTGGTCACTATAGAAGAGACTTACCAAAAAGAAATTCGAAAGTTATCAAAGAAAAAAGCTATCAAAAAGGCTTTTTCAATGATAGAAAACCAACGTGCTCAAACACTTGCTGACCACATTTTATTAACAGAAATCGAAGCACCTCCTTTTAAAGAAGAAAAAAGAGCTGCCAAATTTTTAGAAATGATGAAAGCAGTAGGAGTGGACTCTATTTGGATAGACGAAGTAGGGAATGTCTTGGCTTTGCGCAAAGGAATAAAAAGAGGGAAAGTCGTGGCATTGGATGCCCATTTAGATACTGTTTTTCCAGAAGGAACAGATGTTAAGGTTAAAATGCGAGGAGATACCATTTATGCGCCTGGAGCAGCGGATGATACTCGTGGCTTAGCGATGCTAATTCGTGTTTTACAGGTTATGAACCAAGCAAAAATAGAAACAGAACACGATGTGCTTTTTGTAGGTTCAGTAGGAGAGGAGGGGTTAGGTGATTTGCGGGGTGTAAAACATCTTTTTAGTGAAAAAGGTACAAAAATTGATTCATGGATAGCCATTGACGGTGGCGCTATTGGGCGAGTTAACAATCAAGGGTTGGGGTCCCATCGTTACAGAATCACTTTTAATGGACCTGGTGGACACTCTTGGGGTGCTTTTGGTTTGGCCAACCCACATCATGCTTTAGGAACTGCTATTCATAACTTTGTTCAAGGAGCGGATGCGTTTACTGCTTATGGGCCCAAAACGAGTTATAACGTTGGTGTTATTGGTGGAGGTACATCTATTAATTCTATTCCTTTTTCTTCGACTATGGAGATTGATATGCGGTCCGTTAGCCCGGCAAGATTGGATTCTATGGATGTAATTTTAAAGGAGGCAGTTGAAAAAGCCTTGGTTGCGCAAAATAAAATTAAGCGTTTAGGAAAACCTTTAACCGTAGATGTAGTAAAAATTGGGGATAGACCTTCAGGCGAGTTATCAGAATCTTTACCAATTATTCAACGAGCCATGGCTTGTACTGCTTTTTTTGGAAAGCGACCTCAATTGTCAAGAGGGTCCACCAATTCAAACATTCCTATTGCTATGGGAATTCCAGCAGTTACAATTGGCCGTGGTGGCGTGGGGCGTAATGCTCATTCTTTACATGAATGGTGGTTGGATGTTCAAGGCTATAAGTCTACTCAATTAGCTTTACTGTTATTGTTGTCTGAAGCGAAATTATCCAAATAACTTGTTAGAAAGTAGATTTTACCCTACTTTTATTTTATTACTAAAGCAAACTTTTAAGAAAATGAGTAAAGAAGATAAAAAATTGTCTAAGAAAAAATTAAAAAAATTAGCAGCAGAACTTAAGCAATTAAGGAAAGATTTGAAAGCAGCTAAAGTTGAGAAAAAAACTAGAAAAAAAGCGGTTAAAGCGCAAATTAAAAAATGTAAGGTTCATATTGTTCCTTTAAAAAAGGAAGTCAAGAAAGCTAAAAAGGAAGTTAAGAAAAGCAAGAAAGCTATTTCGAAGATAAAACAATTGATTGCTCCTAAGAAGGAAGCAAAGCCAAAAATTGTGGCTATAAAGGTAGCAAAACCTGTAAGTGATAAGGTTAAAAAAGCGCCAAATAAGGTAACGCCTACAGTAGTCAAAAAAGAAAGAACAGCTAAGGTTGTTATTAAAAAAATTATCACGCCTAAGTCCAGAGTTGTGAAAAAATCAACTCCTAAAAAGGTAGTTGCAAAACCAGTAGCTGCTATTAAAAAGACTACAGTTGCTAAAAAAACTAGTATCCCAAAACCAAAACCGGCTGCTAAAAAAGTTGTTGCCAAAAGACCAGCAACACCAAGAAAAACAGCTGCTAAAAAAGCACCAGTTGCTAAGAAATCGACTACTGTAAAGAAAACCGTAGCAAAAGCACCAGTCGCTAAAAAAACAACTACGACAAAAAAGAGGGTAACAAAAGCACCTGTTGCTAAAAAGCCAGCTACGACAAGAAAACCAGTTGCTAAAAAAGCACCTGCTAAACCAAGAACGACAAGAAAACCAGCTGTTGCTAAAAGACCTGATAATTTGAAAAGAATTGAAGGTATAGGCGTTAAAATAGAGCAATTACTAAAAACAGATGGTATAGATACATTTGCTAAATTATCAAGAAGTAGCGTTACGCGATTAAGAGGGATTTTAGACAAAGCAGGACCAAGATTCAGAATGCATAAGCCTGATACTTGGGGCGAACAAGCTGCTTTGGCCGCTAAGGCTAATTGGGCAGAATTGAAAGTGTTGCAAGATGAATTGAAAGGGGGGCTTAGAAAATAGCATAGGCAGTACGTTTCAGGTTTTTCAACCTAGTATTCAATACCCAATTGTCTTGACTTAAAATTACTATTTAAAAATATAAAAGCTTCCAGCACATTTAGTACTGGAAGCTTTTTTTAGTCTTATTTATAAAATATATATTACCCAATGGCAATTGGAGCCCCCAACAAATCATCAGGGATTCCAAATGCTTCAATGTAACACAAAGCATCTTTTCGCACTTCTGTACATAAATCATCTACTGCTCTTCTAATGGCCTTTGTTTTAGCTCCAGCCATATAATCTACTTCTAAATACCAACCTTTATGAGATTCAATTGTATGTAGTGCATATAAATTACAAAGTTTTTTCAAAGCATTTTGTAAATCCTTGTTCTCCTCCTTTTCTATTGCAATCAAAAAGTGTTCTAATACTTTAACTTCCACAAAAGCATTGGCTAAAGCTAGCAACTGGGTTTGACACCTTAAAAAAGCATCATAAGAACTCATTCCATTTTTGATTAAACCCCGAATTCGCTGACCAACACTATAAGTCAAGGTATCTTCTCTATATTTAAAAGCGGAAACTTGAAAATCAGTGCTCAATAAATGTTCTTTATCCGTATTTCTAATCGCTAATGGATTTTTCTCTCCTAAGGTAGTTCCTACTCTTTTTCCAGCAAATCGTAAAATGCCCATCATTCCTTCATCATGGAAAGTTTCTTTGAAGGTAGTCAGGACTCCTTTTGCCACCAATTGCATTAAAACCGTATTGTCACCCTCAAAGGTGGTAAAGATGTCAGAATCGGCTTTTAAATCGGCTAATCGGTTCTCGGCTAAATAGCCTTTTCCTCCGCAGGCTTCCCGACACTCTTGCAAGGTTTCGGTTGTAAACCAAGTGGCATACGATTTCATACCCGCAGCTAAAGTTTCTATTTCTCGAATATCCTCTTCACTTCGATTGACGTACCGCTCACACAAATAGTTTAAGGCAAAAGTCAAGGCATAACTTTTTGCCAATAATGGCATCAATCTACGCTGATGACTTGGATAGTCTAATAAGAGCATTTCAGGTGCAGTGGTACTATGTCCAAACTGCCTTCTTTTTAATGCGTGCTTAATCGCAATACTTAAACCTGATTTAGCCGCACTTAGGCCCGCTTTTGGTACACCAACCCTTCCACCAACTAAAGTTCCTAGCATTGTAAAAAATCGTCTCGAAGGATTAGCAATCGGGCTTTCGTATTCGCCTTTATCATTAATAGAACCATACCTATTTAGTAGATTCTCTCTGGATACTCTAACATTGTCGAACCAAATTCTACCGTTATCTACACCATTCAACCCAAGCTTATAGCCGTTATCTTTTACTTTAATTCCCGGTAATAATTTGTGATTATCATCTCTTAATCTTACTAATACTGCATGTACTCCATGACTTTCACCGTTCACAATTAATTGACAAAAAACGGAAGCCATTTTACTATCTAAAGCATTTCCAATATACTCTTTACCTGATTGCAGATTAGGGGAGTTGACTACGATTTCATCAGTATTGGCGTCATAAGTTGCTGTAACTTCTAATCCTCTAACGTTAGAACCATGTCCTGTTTCCGTCATCGCAAAACAGCCGGGTAATGCCATCGTACCAATATCTTTCAAATACTTGTCATGATGTTTTTTTGTACCTAACCAGAACACACTACCACCAAATAAGCCAAAATGAACTCCGAATTTAATACTTAGACTTAGGTCAAAATATCCTGAAGTTTCAAAGACTGCTAAGTAGTCTTTCATGCTATCCCAACCACCGTATTCTTTTGGAAAAGCAGAACTACCATAGCCTTGGTCTGCCATCATTTGCGTCCACTTCAATACTGCTTTTCGTTTTTTACTTTTGGTCGGTAATGGTTTATAATTGAAAACGGGGTCTTGAAAAAAGCGTTTTACTTTATTTCTTAATTCATGGGTGTCCCCATCCAGCTTTTTGGTCATACTTTCTATTTCAAAAGCATGACTATGTTCTAAGTCAGGCGCTTCTTCAGGAAAAATTCGTTGGTAGGTATCCCAAGTTACTAGATTTAATTTTTCTTCTAAATCCTCCAGTACTGCTTTTACCTCTTTGTTATCCCAATTGGTTAATTTGTTCGCTTTTGCACTTTTTTGTGCCATTGCCAATCCTAAATCAACTAAAGATTTTCTGGATTTGACAGGCAATTTTTTAGCAGCAGTAACTATGGTTGTTTCCCAATGCAAGAATAATTGACGAGAGGGCGGATTCCGAGGATTCATCCATCGCTTGACCATATCTTGTTCCCCTTCGGAAAGGAAATTTAAGGTATCAACTTTCTTAGATAAATATTTAACTTCACTTGGTGTTAATACCATATCCGACCAAGCAGCATAAAGCATAGGTAGGATAGACATCAAGGCTGGAGAATATTCTTTGAATGATGGTGGATTCAAACTCATATTTATGGATTGTGTAATTTTTTAATAGTCTTGTGATTATAGCGAATTAAAGGTAATAAATTTTTGCTTTCTTTATAATTTTAACAGATTAAAGATAACATTGTTTAAGACTAGGGTTTTAAGGAATGGTAACATAATGTAGCAGATTATTATCCTTTATCGAGTATTATTATTTTTTAAAAAAAATAACAAAAAAAAAGCTTTCAGAATTTATTATCCTGAAAGCTTTTTTGTTGGTAACTAAAGAAATTAAAACGATTATTTTTCAAGCTCTTTAATTCTAAAATCAGCGTTGGCTTTATATTTTTCACCTGTAATCTTTTGGTAAGCTGCTTTTGCATCCGCCTTATTACCAGCTGCCTCTAATATATTTCCTTGTGCCCAAAGATAGGAATCTTTTACTGGCTTTCCTGTGGCTGCAGCTAACTCTACCGCTTTGTTGATAAAGGGAACCGCACTCGCATTATCTTTTTGCTTTTCATAAGATTTAGCTACATAATAGTTCACTCTAGAATTGTCATCAAAAGCAAGGTAAGCTTTTCCAGCTTCCACCAATTGAGTATAATCTTTAGCCTTATATAATTTAGAAATTACGCCAGCAGCTCTTTTTGTCATGCTAGTTGCCGTTTTTTCTTTGCCATTCTTTTTAGCTAAATCAATTGCTTCAAAGTATTTTTTAACAGCCGCTACTTTTTCTCCTTTTGCATCTAAAACTTGAGCCAAGCCCATGATATTAGACGAATAGGCTGGATTCATTTCTAATCCTCTTGTAAAAAGCGTGTTCGCTTCGTCAATTGATTTTGCCTTTAACTTTGCAGAGCCTAGGTTGTAAGCAGCTTTTGCGCCATTTTTCTTAGCGATACTCATTACTTTTTCATTGCCTTCTGCTTCTGCTGCTTTTAATGCTTCTTCGATTTGTGTATAACCATTTTCATAATCTTTGGCTTTTAAACTAGCTAAACCTTTGTTGTATAAACTAGTTGCCGTAGCATCTTGTGCAAAAGTGGAAACAGCAAAGCACAATAGACATAATAGAGAAATACCTCTTAAAAAATTCATGGGTAAAAATTTAATTGAATTCATAAAATACTTTCGTTTTTGATTAGTGATAATAAAATTTTATAGGGCTAATTGAGGAAACGGGAAAATTAAAAAAATGATTGGAGTTTTTATGTTAAGAGGATGATAAAGTTTAATTTTTATTAAAATAATTTCTATTATTTTTGCCAAAAGACTAATTCTAACACCAAAAGGGATGAAAAAGCAGGAACTAATTTCCGTTGAGAATATTTATAAGGCAAAAGTGCGTTTGAAAAAAGTGGCTATTAAAACGCCTTTAATGCACAACGCGTTTTATTCTGATAAGTATAATGCTGAAATTTATTTTAAGCGGGAAGATTTACAGGTAGTTCGCTCTTACAAAATTAGAGGAGCATATAACAAAATGGCAAGTTTGCCCAAAAAGGAATTAGCCAAAGGTATTGTATGCGCTAGTGCAGGGAACCACGCACAAGGAGTCGCTTTCGCCTGCCGAGAATTAAAGGTGAATGGCAAAATATATATGCCCAGTACCACTCCTAAACAAAAGATAGATAAGGTGAAGTCTTTTGGTAAATCCTTTGTAGAAATCATTTTAATAGGAGATACCTTTGATGATTCTTATGCAGAATCGATGAAAGATGCGACTGAAAATAAACTGCCATTCATTCATCCTTTTAATGATGAAAAAGTAATTGAAGGGCAAGGAACGGTTGGCTTGGAAATACTAGAAGATTGTCCAAAAGATATAGATTATGTATTTGTAGCGATTGGTGGAGGAGGTATTTCGGCGGGTTTAGGCAGCTATTTTAAACAAATGAGTCCACATACTAAGATTATTGGGGTGGAGCCAGCAGGTTCGCCGAGTATGAAAACGTCTATTGAAAAAGGGAAAGTGACAACGCTTAAAGAAATGGATGTATTTGTGGACGGTGCAGCAGTTCGGAGAGTAGGAGACCTTAATTTTAGAATTTGCCAACAAGTGCTCAGTGATATTGTGATTGTTCCAGAAGGAAAAGTCTGTACGACTATTTTAGAATTATATAATGAAGAAGCAATTGTCGCTGAACCTGCAGGAGCTCTGTCCATTGCCGCCTTAGATTTCTACCAAGAACAAATTAAAGGCAAAACAGTGGTCTGTTTGATAGGTGGTGGGAATAATGACATTACCAGAATGGAAGACATTAAAGAACGGTCTTTATTATATGAAGGTATCAAGCATTATTTTATTATTAAATTTCCACAAAGAGCTGGTGCATTACGAGAGTTTTTGAATGAAGTATTAGGCCCCAATGATGATATTACTCATTTTGAATATAGTCGAAAAAATAATAAAAGTGCCGGTCCTGCTTTGGTTGGATTAGAGTTGAAAAAGAAAGAGGATTATGACGGGTTGATTAAAAGAATGGAAAAGTATAACATTGATTATCAGACGATTAATGACCAACGGATGTTGTTTAATTTTTTAGTTTAAAATTGGATTTTAAATTAGATTGTACAGGTTTTTGGAAATTTTTACAATCTTTTTGTTACAAAAATATATTTTATTCCTGTCGTTCATATTTTCCATGAAACCAAAATTTTGGAGATAATTCCAAGTCATCCCCCTCATAATAACCCCATCCAACTATTTCATAAAACTGTTTATTCACCGTCTCTCGAAAATATTCTACCTTTTGGGGAGAGGCTTCTTGACGTTGCCAGATAATCGTATGTTCATTTTCTAAATACCCATCATGGATGACGATATCGTCAGGTTTGAGAACTACACAGATTAATTTTCCATTTATTACTTTATTTACTCCTTTTGCAACGATAGATTTATCTTGATCAGGATAGTAATCCGTTATGACTACTCGTTGAAAGAAAGGCGTTTCTGAGGTGTAAATTTGTTCAACTTCGATATAACCAACTTGTTCAATTCCTTTTTTATCTAGGTTCTTGGTGGTAATATTTTTTAAGTCAATAGTCTTCTTTTTCTTCCTTTTTTTATCCTCGTATATTTTGAATTGGCCTTTCCATTTGCCGTCTAATAGCTGATAGACATTCGCAAGTTTTTTGTCTTTTTCGGTAACTTCGGGGATGATGCTTAAATCATCAATACAAGGGGACGACTGACAAAACCCTAAAGAAATACTGAATGAAAATAGCATTAATAAAGTAGTGTATTTCAAATCAAGGAGGTTTTATTTTGGTAAGAAAATTTGAAGGTAAGAAAGGTTAGGATATCTTAGTTTACACCTAATTTCTTTAAAGGATATAGGAGAGGCTAAATTGATGGCATTGTTTAGCATTTATTTTTAACACATAGTCTCAATAGTAATTTCACATAGTGAATATAGTTTTGTCTACTAGATAGTTGCATTTAGTAAATAAAACTATGTTTACTATGTGTTTTTTACTATATGACTATGTGTGAAAAATATAAATCTTAATACATTTTTAGCAACAACCACTGTTGGGGTCACATACTGCCCCTTGGTCGAAACCTAAATCAATAGCTTTATATTTTGAGCTAGCTACTCCTTTTTGCGCAAAAACGGTAATACTAAAAATACCTGTTTTTCCATTTTTAAAAGAATCTAAAGCTGCACCCTCTAAATAATTGATAAGTATGTCATCAGGAATAATAATTGGCTTTTCTTTCTGAATGGTGATATTATTAAACCCTGCTTGCTCTATTAAATTTAAATAATCTTCCTTTTGAATTGCACCTGCTACACAACCCGCATACATTTCCGCGCTTTGGCGTAATGCTTCTGGTAATTCCCCTTTTAAAACAATGTCAGAAATACTGAAGTGACCGCCATCTTTTAAAACTCTTTGGATTTCGGTAAATATTTTGTCTTTGGCTGGTAAAAGATTGAGGACACAATTACTGACTACCACATCTACTGTTCCATCGGAAATAGGCATATCTTCTATGTCGCCATATCTAAATTCGACATTGTTAAAACCCATTTTATCAGCATTGGTCCGTGCTTTTTTTATCATTTCTGTGACAAAATCGACGCCGATTACCTTGCCAGTTGGCCCTGTTTCATGACGAGCGATAAATGCATCATTTCCTGCACCTGACCCTAAATCAACCACCGTGTTCCCTGGCTGGATTTTGGCAAATTGGGTAGGTAGCCCACAGCCTAAACCTAAATCTGCTTCTTGAACATGTCCTTTTAATTCCGAATAATCATCGGTCATAATATTATAAACTTCCTCCGAATTTCCTCCTGTACCGCAACAAGAAGATAGGTTTACCTTAAGTTCCTGGTTGGCGATTTGACTGTATTTTTCTTTGACGAGTTGTTTTAAATCTTCTTGTTTTGACATAAATAGTACTATTTTGGAATTGGTAGATTATGTTGTTTTAGAAAGGATAATTTATCCCAGTATCCTCTCTGAAATTTGATTTTACTATCAGTTATGTGAAAAAATCCGCAGCCTCTCAAACCTAAAGGGTCTTTCCATTCTAAAATTCCCCATTCTTTATCCACAAATATATTTTCTATAATACAAACCATTTCAGCTTGACTGAATTCTTTGTTAAACATCTTAAAGATAGCTTTTTTTCCAATTACCGGTTCATTTGTAACTTGATGATTTATCGCATCTTTGTGATAAAATTTAGCAAGTTTTTTAGCATCTCCTTTATTAAACGCTTTAACCCACTTTTTGATTAGTTTTTTAGGTTTCATTTTATAAAGATTTTTCAAATGAAGAGGGTAGCTTAGACCTCTGGTCTGAGTAGTTGTGCGCTAAAGCTACTCAGACCAGAGGTCTAAGCTACTTCTTAAAACAAAAAAAAATAAGCCCTGAATAGGTGTAAAAGTACCAAATCCAAGGCTTATTTTTTATAATAACTTATATTTTATCGATTCTGTTATTTCATAGACAACGTCCCTTCTTTTCTATCTTTATCATACTCAAAACTCATGTACCCAATCAACATTTCATCGAAAGAGAAATCTCCCCAATAAACCGTCTTTTCAGGTGCAGGATTAAAGCTATTATTTTTAGAATTATCGAATACGGCATCTACATAAACGACGGTTCGAGCAGGTACTTTTTTAGGCGTTTTAAAGTTGTATCCTCTTTGCCAGTTGAAACTGTAATTTGGTACATTCAATAAAACTTCTTTTGTGCCATCAGGATACAAAGCCGTAAACCTCATCGCCTTTCCACGGAAGTGCATATGCGGGAATAAAGCATAAATCGTAGCATCATGTTCAAACAATTGCTTGGCTTTATTTTCATAATTTTCTTCGTTTGGTGGTATTTGTAAATTGGTATTGAAAGCACCAACCATTAAATACTCATTTTCTGGTTTTTTATCTGTGTAGTACAGACCAACTGTTGATTGGTCAGTTTGTACTTTACCATTAGTAGTATAGTGCATTTGGAAGTGTAATTTGGACCCTTTTGGAATCACTCTCCCTGTATTTGCTGGGAAAACTTCTGTTTCACCACCCGGTGCCCATGCAGCCAATAAACCATCCAACCAAGGACTTCTTCTGTCAATTGGTTCTTTGAAACCATCAGGATAAATTACGCTAACCAAAACGTGATGTAATACTTCTCGATTACCAGGTAATACTTGGAAACCAGTTGCCCAAATATCTTTATCTATATTAATATCGATTTCTTGGTATTTATAGTCAATGATTCCGTTAGCAGGAATTTCTTCTTTGTTTAAGGTGAATTTCAAATCTGGCTCACCGTGGTCCCATGTTGGAGCAGTTTTATCGTAACTTGCTAATGGGTCGCTTTCTCCTTCTGCTTTTTTTGCCCCTGCATCTATCCAATGAACTAAAGTTTGTAATTCCTTTGTGGAAAGTGCTAAATCTTGTTCCCATAAACCATAATGTGGGTCAGCATGCCAAGGCGGCATTCTTTTTGTTCTCAAGACTTCTCGCATCATATTCGACCACCCGAATACCGTTTCGTAATTTTTCATTTGCCAAGGAGCAATTCCTCCTTCAACGTGACACTTCATACATTTATCCACTAATATAGGAGCTACGTCCTTTTCGTAAGAAATAGAAGCAAAAGCGGTTACATCATCATGCAATCTTTTTATTAAACAACCTTTTCCTTTTACTAAAGTCTCTGCTGGTAATTCTCCTTTTAATTGTGCATTAATAGCTGCTGCTAAATAATGTTTATCAGCTTCCGCTCTTTCTGATTCATACCCTAATCTATCACTTATTGGTCCTCTATATACAACTGTCCATGTAGAAGGGTCTAAAACTATTGCTTCGTTCGTTCGGTGCAATTGCAATGCTTCCGCTACTAATTGTGCTTCGTCTTTTAAAATTGGAAAATCCATGTCAAACTCTTCTGCCTCTTTTTGGATTGCCGTTCTATCATCCTGCACACTCGAATTAACCATGAAAAATTTAATACCTTTTCCTTTGAATTGACGTCTAACAGATTTTAAATCCTTAATTGCTTTCCTGTTAATTGGACAAGCGTTTTGCTGAACATACAACACAACTGCCTTAGCGTCTCCATAATAATAAAGTGTGTGGAAATCTCCATTATGGTCATGTAAGCCAAAGTTGGGGACTTCTAAATCCATGTCTACTTGTACCTCAGGCCCATCATTATTTTGGCAAGAAGTAAAAGTTACAAGACATCCTAAAACGAAAAAAAAGGAAAATTTTAAAAGGCGATTCATTTTTGTGAGTTTAAATATTTGACTTATTTAGAAAGGACATAATAAACTATACAAACCTTAACGAAATTTTAGGTCGAAAGTTTTTCTAATCAAATTTAATAATAAAGACTATAAATCATAAGGATAGTTGGCTGATTTGTAATTTTTTCTCTTTAAGGAGCTAAATTTTAGAGTTAAATCGTTTTGCTTTTATCCAAGTTATTAGACCTACCAACCATACATGGACCCTTTTGCCATTGAAGCTGCTTTGTATTGATGAAAAATGCCTTTATCAAAAGGTGTCCAAACACTTGCCTTTAATCCACCAGCTTTTAGTGCATTGTTTGTCCAACTGTTACAAGTATGAAATAGACTATAACTTCCAGTAGCATCATAAAAGGCATCCGAATCTCCATAAACCGCATCGGTCTGAATATGGGTCAGTTCCCCATTACTTTTTTTAATGAAATCTTTTTGAATGTAATTAATCAACCTTTTGTATTGGTCATTGGATATATTTACTTTTATACAATCCGCTCCTTCCGTCATTGTTCGATAATAGGTAGCATGTATGGCAGCAGTACTCAAGCCTGTAGCGGCCTTAAAAGCAGTACTAAATTTTAGCTCTGCCCAAGTTGGTGTATCCAAATAAAAACCTTTGTCTCCCCAGCCTATAGCTACATAATTATAACCTGTTTGTTTACTCTTTGTGTTTTCATATTTTAAATGTTGGCTCCAATCAATCTGCGGAGTTTTAACTGGCAGCACCAAATCTGTATGCACTCCATTTGTTAAAAGGTAAATCGATAAATCTGTTGTTGTGTTTTTTTCAGCAGCAACACCCATCCTTCCAAGACCTAAACCAGCCAATATATAGACCCCAATAAAAAGAATAAATCCTAAAATAAATAAGCCTAAAAATTTTAATAGTTTTCTCATTGTTATTTTTTGCCTAAAAATAGGACAAAAGTTTTAATTGTTTTACAATTAAATAGGAAAGGTAAAAAAAAATTGTAATTAGCTACCAATTTTCATTTGATTGCCTAATTTCACAAATTCAGGAAATATTAAATTATACTTATGAAGGTAATAGACCGAACGATTGTAGTAAGCAATAAACCTCAGATAATGGGGGCAATTCCTCATTTTTCAAGTACCCTAAAACAAATATCAAATACAGACAATGTAGTAATTTATGAATTAGTGTTACAAAGTGAAACTGAGGCTGAATTAACACCATTGACCATTCAGTGGCGCTTACCTTGTACCAATGTAAAAGGAGAATGGAGTACGGGTGCGCTTTATGAAAAACGAATTCGAGCGGATTGGGAATTACCCTCTGTGGTTTCTAGAGTTTCTGTAAATGCACCTGTTGTTACCTTATTTGGACATGAAGATGAAAATATTATTACGGTAGCTTGTTCAGATGTAGTGAATACCTTGGAGTTACAAGCACCTGTTCGGGAAGAGAATAATTTTATCTATTGTCAATTGACTTTTTTTACAGAAAAAATGCCCCTGACAAGACTTTATAAAGCCCAAATTAGAGTAGACCAACGGATGTTCCATTTTAGTGAAAGTTTGGCAGATGTTAGTAGTTGGTGGGCTACTTTTGACTTGTTAAAACCTGCTTTTGTGCCTGATGCAGCGAAAATTCCTCTTTATTCTACTTGGTATGCTTACCATCAAAATTTTACCCCAGCACAATTATTAGAGGAATGTCGACAATCTAAAAAATTAGGGTATAAAGGTATAATAGTTGATGACGGATGGCAAACCTTGGACGGTGGACGAGGATATGATTATACAGGCGATTGGGAAGCAACTAGAATTCCAAATACGCGTGAATTTGTGGAGCAGATTCAAGCAATGGGAATGAAATGTATGTTTTGGTATTCCGTTCCTTTTTGTGGTAAAAAATCAAAAGCCTATCAAAGATTTAAAGGGAAATTTTTGACAGAAGGTCATCCTTGGGCACCAGTTTTTGACCCACGATATCCAGAGGTACGA
>CALJVJ010000112.1 GCA_937974625.1 uncultured Saprospiraceae bacterium | reverse complement strand
CTAATTAAAAGGACAAATTCATAAGGATGATGTAATAGCGAAGTACGCAAACCAGGGTGTTCCCAATAGAGCGCAGGAAAGGTGTTTTCGGTCAATAAATTAATATAGAAAGTTCTGAAATCAGCGGATTCATACCAGAGTTCAAAGACTTCTTGAAAGCTTAAAAGTTGGTCCTTTTGAGTAATGCGAAAACGGATAGCCGTTTCAGTTTTAGCGATAATTTTTTCTTTCCACATTTGGTTTGGTATTGTTTTTCTAAAAAAATAATAGCACTATAAACGTAATAACGACCATAAAAGTAGCCAGTATAATTCCATAAAGTAAAAACAGTGGTAAAAAATAGCCAATAGTTTTTAGCCAACCTTTACTATAAAATTGTCGGACCCCTACTATAATGTAAACGCCGATGACTAACCAAGAAATATGATTAAGCCAATCTTTAAAATCAAAAATTTGAAAAATATTTTTAAAAGCAGAAATGAGGAAAGCGGTAGATTGGATATAAATTATAAAAACGAGATGCTCAACGTAAAAAGGATACGTTTTTGAAAAGAATAAATAAAAAAGCCAAGCTAAAACGGGTAGTAATAAGAACATACCTCCAGAGGCTATCGAAGCTAATTGTTGTCGCATTTTCGACATTCCATCTTTCGCCCGAATGACCATATTTTTAAGTGCAAAACGATTATAAAATGTTGGTAAGTGCCCTTGTTCGACCAAAAGATTATTCATTTGTTGATTGGAATAAGATGGTATAGCGAGAAGTTCTTCTATTTTTAAGTTAAAATCTAGATAAAATATATTGATTCTAATATTTATGCTGCTATCTCTTTTTTCAAGGGTTTCTTGAAAAGATATATCGTTTTCTATACTGTTTACTTTTGCTAGCATACCTAAAATGAGAAAATAAATTAAGCTAGCAAACAAATAGAATCGTACAGGAGGAACATATTTTTTTCGTTTTCCTTGATTAAATTCTTTCGCTAATGTTCCAACATTAAAAAAGGCAGCTTTTATGGTTAACCAAATACGTCCATCTATGTTAAAAACGGAATTAACTAATTCGTTAAAAAAAGTTCGAATTTTTAGTCGAGTAGCATGGTTTTTCTGTCCACAATTAGGGCAAAAAATTTCTTCATTAGGTAAGTCCAATTCGCAATTTAAGCATTGGAATAATTTTTCCATGTCATCATTTAATTTAGTAATAGTTTACCATTAAAAATTAGCTAAAAAATGCCTGAATATTTTTCACTTCTTCCACCAAAAAATCTATTTCCTCTAAATTACTATAAATAGAAAAAGAAGCCCTAGACGTTGCTGGAATTTCGTAAAAATCCATTAGGGGTTGGGTGCAATGATGTCCCGCACGAATGGCAATATTAGCACTACCTAAGAAAGTGGCTACATCATGCGGATGGATATTTTTTAGGACAAAAGAAACGATGCCTGTTTTATTTTTTGCTTCGCCAATAATGGATAAGTCGTTGATAGTCAATAATTTTTCTCTGGCGTAGTCACCTAATTTTTTGACATACTTAGCAAGTTCCTTCTTATCAAACTGATTTAAAAAATCAATCGCATACCCTAAACCAATGACGCCAGCTATATTGGTTGTTCCTGCTTCAAACTTTTGCGGCGGCGGCGCAAAAGTAGCAGTTTGATAAGTAACGGTGCGAATCATATCGCCACCGAGTTGATAGGGCGTCATCGCTTCCAAATGTGCCATTTTTCCATACAAAACACCGATGCCTGTCGGACCAAAAAGCTTATGTCCAGAGAAGGTAAAAAAATCACAATCCAGTCCATCTACATCAATAGGGTAGTGGGCAGTACTCTGCGCACCGTCTATCAAGATAGGACAATTGTTTTGATGTGCCAATTCAATCATTTCGGCAATAGGATTAATAGAAGCTAAAGTATTCGAAATATGCACGACCGCAACCATTTTAGTTTTAGCAGAAAGCATGTTTCGATAAGCCACTATATCCAAATTGCCTTTTTTATCAATTGGAATAATCCGTAATTTAGCCCCTTTGACACTACAAGCCATTTGCCAAGGAATCATATTGGCGTGGTGTTCCATCGCAGAAATTAAGACCTCATCTCCCGCTTCTAATCTCGGTAATAAAAAAGAGTTGGCGACTATATTAATGGCATTGGTCGTACCACTTGTGTAAACAATTTCTGATGGATTTTTAGTTCCAATAAAATTGGCTACCTTTTGCCGAACACTTTCGTATTTTTGTGTAGCTTGTGCAGCTAAGTCATAAATACCTCTATGAATGTTAGCATTTTCTTTTTCGTAAAAATTAGTAATGCCCTCAATTACCATTTTAGGTTTTTGAGTGGTGGCTGCACTATCCAAATACACCAAGTTGGGATGGTGCTTGAAAATAGGAAATTGCTTGCGAAATAATTTAGTGCCAAAGCTCATTTTTAGTGATGAGTTATAAATGATGAGTGATGAGTGCGTTCAGAACATAAGCAAGTTAATCATTTTGTGATTTAGCTATAAAAAAGGGAGTGTTAATAACTCTGATTTTTAGTGTTGGTAACTATTTAAGTGGTTGATTGTCATAAATTTAAATTGTTAGTAAAAGCTGAAAGAGTACAAGCAGATTCATTCGATAAGACTAATAATACGTAAACCTAATAATCATCCTGTACGTCCTACTTTGAACGATTTAGAATAGGAAGAAGTGTAAGCTTCTCAATCGCTATAACGGTTGGGGTGCCAAAAGTACGATCTACAAAAAAAGCTGGGCCATCCCGTCCACTTCGTGGTTCATTCGCTTGGGCTTGCCCATCCGTGAACGGTTCACAAACTGTGTTCGCTCATCCCGAACATTCACCCTTCGGGTTCGCTCATTCATCCTGTAATATGATAACCGTAAAAGAAGCATTAGCGATAATAAATAGCCAGCAAAAAGCCTTTGGAACAGAAATGATTCCATTGGCAAAATCCATTGGAAGAATCCTGAAGGAAGACCTTTATACAGATAGAGAATTGCCGCCTTATAATCGAGTCACAATGGACGGGATAGCGATTCAGTATCAATATTTTTCGGAAGGAAAAAGGGCGTTTCCCGTAACAGGAATTGCACCCGCAGGTAGTCCACAAATTTCCCTAAAAGAAGACAAGACATGTATCGAAGTAATGACAGGGTCGATAATGCCGAATATTGTAGATACGGTTATTCGGTATGAAGATGTCGTAATTGAAAATGGAGTAGCCACTATCCAAGTAGATAAATTGACCAAAGGACAAAATATTCATTGGCAAGGAGAAGACCGTAAAAAGGGAGAATTAGTAGTACCAAGCGGTACTATAATATCGCCCGCGGAAGTTGGGGTAGCAGCGACAGTAGGCAAGACACATTTAAAAGTAGCTCGTTTACCAACAACCATCATTATTTCGACTGGAGATGAATTGGTAGAAATAGCAGAAAAGCCATTACCACATCAAATCCGAAAGTCGAATGTACATCGATTAACCGCCACCTTAGCCAAGTATAATATTTTAGCAGACCAACATCATTTGGACGATGATATGGAAGTCATCCAAAAAGATTTAGCCAAGATTATTGACGAATACGAAGTCGTGATATTAAGCGGTGGGGTATCGAAAGGTAAATTTGATTTTTTACCTGAGGCACTAACGGCGTTAGGCGTAGAAAAATTATTTCATAAAATTAAGCAAAGACCAGGAAAACCGTTTTGGTTTGGCAAAGCGCCGAATGGCACTTTAGTATTTGCTTTGCCGGGCAATCCCGTTTCTTCTTTTCTATGTACGCAACGATATTTTGTCACTTGGTTAAAGACAAGTTTAGGATTGCCGACTAGTAACCAACCCCATGGAATTTTAACAGAAGACACGATTTTTAAACCAGATTTAACCTATTTTTTACAAGTAAAGGTAAATTATAGTGAAAAAGGGCAAATCTTAGTGACGCCAGTTTCAGGAAATGGGTCAGGAGATTTGGCCAATTTAGTAGATGCCGATGCTTTTTTACAATTACCAAGAGGGAAAAATTTATTTGAAAAAGGGGAAGTTTATCCATTGCTTTTCTATCGGTGATTCTATTAAGTTTATCGAATTATTTCAAAAATAGCTGACAAGGAAATTACCTTTATTGGAAAATGATATTATGAAATTTAGAATGGTACTTTTCCTGTTTTTATCCTGCATTTTTTCTTGCCAAAACACCCCTTCTTGGCAATCCCAACCCATCGCAGAATGGCCACCAAACGAAGGGCAGTATGCGCTTTTAGTAAACCAAAAAGGAACGACCGTTTTTGAAAAATACTATAACGAGGCCAATAAAACAAAACTTTGCAATGTACAATCGCTAACCAAAAGCATTATGTCTATATTGGTAGGTATTGCGATTGACCAAGGGAAGATACTTAGCGAAGACCAATATATACAGACCTATTTTCCAAGCATTTATGCCGACCTAAAAGATGAGCGAAAACAACAAATTTCCATCAAAGATTTACTCAACCAAACAGCGGGTTTAGAATGGGCGGGTTATACAGAGCATGGCACATGGTTAGAAAGTGAGACACCCAACCGATTTGTCTTATCTAAGCAGTTATTGACTCGACCGGGAAAAGCTTATTTTTATAATAGTGGAGCAACGCATCTATTATCCCCAATTTTGGTGAAAGTAACAGGACAAACAGTACTAGCATTTGCTCAAGAAAATCTCTTTAATCCTTTAGGCATTACCAATTTAAAATGGGAAGTGAGAAAGGACGGCAACCATGATGGCAGCGGCTTAGGCTTGTGGATGCAAGCAGATGATTTGCTAAAAATTGGACAATTAGTATTGAATAAAGGGAATTGGAATGGTCAGCAAGTGATTGCCGAAAAGTGGATAGAAAAATCCCTAAATCCTGATTTAAAACTAAAAGCAGCTTTTGGTTTACCACGTTCTAAACATGGCTATTGTTGGTATTCAACAGAAAGAAATGGGTTGCAAATGCATTATGGAATGGGCTATGGAGGACAATTTATCTTTCTATTTCCCAGTGAGGATTTAGTCATCGTGACCACACATAATCATGATACAGCGGATGGCATCGACCAGCAAGTACAGTTTTTGACTAATTATCTTTCTGGTTTAGTGGTGAATTATAGTGAAAAATAATCTTTTTTACAGTTTTTACCACATAGGTACTATGTGGTGAAAAAATAGTAGTTTATTTTTGTCATAGAAATAATCACTTTTCCTACTCCCATTTCCTCAAATACTTCACAGGCACTTCATCCGTCAACCAAACCCCATTATCAGAAACAAAAAAAATAAACCCGTCCTTTTGCATTAGGTCAGTTAATACTTCAAAGATGACCAATTTGCCATGTCGTTGTCCAACTTTTGAAGCAGTCTCTATATCCTTACTCAAATGGACATGGTGGCGGTTGCGTTTTTGTAGCCCTGTTCGATAGATGCTATCTACATATTTACGGGCAGTCCCGTGATACAAAATGGAGGGAGGTGTTTTTGGCGCATACCCTAAATCTACTTTTATACTGTGTCCTTGATTGGCTCTAATTTTATCTTTGGTTGGAGAAAAAGCGAAGCGTTTTTTATCGGAGTTGGCGACGATTAATTCTAGTGTGTCTAAATCAATCGTCTTTCCATAAGC
>CALJVJ010000111.1 GCA_937974625.1 uncultured Saprospiraceae bacterium | reverse complement strand
AATTGGATTCAACTTACCAGGTGAAGCTGAAGTCCAGTTAATTCTAAGAGATGAAATGGGTAGAGTTTTGAAAACTATTAAACAAGAAGGAACAACTGGTTATAATTCGATACAAATAGAAAAAAAGGATTTAACGAATGGCTTTATTTATTATCAATTATCCTCTAAATATGGCACAAAAGCTAGGAAAATGCTACAATTGAAGTAAGCGTGATACTAATAATATGGCATAAAAAACACCATAAAAATAATCCAAATTTATTAAGAGGCAATTCATCAAAATGAATTGCCTCTTTTTGCTTTTATACTATGTGCGTAACTTGTTCACAGTTTAAGCAAAATAAATAGAATAATTATTAAAAACGCATATGTATTGAGTTGATTCTCTTTTTACAATACGTAACACACTTACGCCATAAAACTTTTATTACTAAATTAATGGCGAAATTAACTGTCACGTTCTAAGCAAAATTTGAAAAAAACAAGTTTATAATTAACCTAATTTGCACAGAATAGGGCCGCTATATGATTGAAATCCTTCCCCCTGCAAAACAATCTAATATAGCAGCAACGATAGCAAAAAAAGCAAATGAAGTACTAGAAAATGAGAATCTCAAAGTACGATGAATTTCAGTAAACAAATCTTTCCTGAGGCCACTCAAGGAAACCCAGCTTTCCAACAAAAAGCAGTTTAAATATCAAATAAATTAATCTAGAAGATTATAGATAAATCAATAGCTATCTATTCAAATAAACACTTATTCCATGCTCTTAGGAACCTCTACTTCCCGTCCTACATTGAGTTTGCTTGCAATTCTATGTACTTTAATAGCATTAAATTTCCTATATAAAACGGAAGCTGCCACGCTATCAAAAACAAGTTTACAAGGCTTTAATAATCAACAAATTAAACATACTCACGCTGATAATCTATCCTTAGATTCTTTACCTAATTTAGTACAAAAAGAGGCCATTAAAGAAAAGTTGTTACAACTGGAACAACTTCAAAGAAGTATGGAATTAGCGAACGATACGGAAAAAGGAAACTATGCGCATCGCATAAAAGCACAACGAGACGAGTTTATAAAAGCGGTTAAATTAGCTAAGGGACTAGACACAACAAACACTCAGGCATCCGCTAGAATGATGCCTGCCGTTACCCCTTGTCCAGAAATGCAAGTCATCGAATTATTAGGTATTCCAGGATTTGCAGTAACCGATGAGTTAGTAATTTGTGGAGCACCAGATACGCTAGCTTTTTTGATGTTCATTGAAGAGCCTGGAAATATTTCAGGTACACAAATGACCGCAACTTTTTTACCAGGTATGCAATATGCTGGTTTTGAGTCAACTAGATACGGTACAACAACCATTTCCAATTTAGACCCTACTCCAAGTAAGCCAAAATTTTTATTAGAAGGAATTACCGAAGGTGTATACATAGGCTACATTGGAGTAGAAGCTACTTGTGATGCCAATATCAATGCTTTTGACTATACGGTAGCTCTAGATTTCAACTTTATATACGAAGATACCTTAGGCAATTTTCAACGCTGCCGACAGTCTATCACCCCTATTAGAGCATATAATTCAGTAATCAAAGAACCTGTACTTAATTTTAGAAGCACCTCAAATACAACAGTCACCTCCTTAGCCACAGAGACCTGTACGACGGTTCAAATTTCACAAGATGGAATAGATGCTTATTTAACAGAAGTAGATTTTTCAATTTGTAATGTAGATTTTTCCAATGAATTAAGCTTGACAAGCATTTCTGCCAATGGCACACCTGTTCCTTATAATTATAGTGCAATAGATTCTACGGTCACCATGACCATTGGTGGAAGTTTTTTTCAAAACAACAGTCGGCCAAATCCAGCAGATACCTTATTTGATGAATCAGAGTTTCTGAATATCGTCATTTGTATGCAAATAGACGAGTGTCCTACTGTAAACACCCAACAAATCATCTATAAAGCAAGTTACGATTGTAATGGAGATGTTTGTCAAACGATACAACAACAAAGAGAAATTAGAATACGGCCAACAGATAGGCCAGAACCGATTGCCACGTCCGAATTAGTCCAACAGCCAGGAGTATGTGGCACTCCTGCTGTTATGGAGCTAAATTTAACAAGTAGTATTGCAGATTCAGCAGCTGGAATATTTACCGACCTAACTTTTGGTTATGAAACCTGCCAATCGTCTTCCTTGGATATTAGTAAAGTAACCATTGGAGGCATGACCTTACCTGGTACTGCTTACAGTTGGAATAATGGGGACATATTAATAGACTTAACCACTTTAGGAACAGACCCCGATGGACCAGGAGGTATAACAGATGCCGATATGGACGGTGCTTTTGATGATTTACCGGGAGGAGAAGCAGTTGTAGTACGAATAGAATTAGATTTTCAATGTAGCTTACCACCTGACCCTACTTCAATAGATTGTTCGAGTATTGATTGTTCGTTTGGGCAATTTTTTATTACTGCAAAACGAGATTGCGGGCAAGCTTTTACCTTCGAACCACCAGTAACAGATTTTAGCATAAAAAATGGAGCAACCTATGTAGAATTAAAAAATCAAGACCAAATCAACACTTCTACTATCGGTTATAATTTTGGAACAACTCGGACCACAGGCGCTACCTGTAGTCCTTTACCTGTTAGAGTAAAAACCGTAGAATTCTGTTATGTGTATGAAACAGAAAATGTGGCCCCTTGTCCTGCGGCTAATACCACCAACGAATTACAAGTTGTTTTTGATGGTTCCCCTCGATTAGTATATGATGTAGAATTTGTAGCGGGTTCAGGTCAAATGACTGTGAATGGAGTCCCTACTCAAACAGGTGCAACCGGTACTTTTACAAATTTATCCGCCTCTAGTCGTGTTTTATCTTTACCAATTGGTGAATTAAATGAAGGAGATGAAGTTTGTTATATTTATCAATTAGCAGCAGATTCTGCTAGTTGTTCCCCTGCTATTTATATGAATGGTGTTCATCAAGTAATAGAAACTTGCACCAATGGAGGTTGTACTTGTAAAACTGTAAAAGCCTGTGATATCGCACTTTTTAGAAGTGACCCTTCCAATTGTGGATGTACTTGTGATATCGCAAGTGGTGGTAGTACCCGTAGATGGAATTTAGGCTATACAGATGAAACAATGGCTGAAAAAATTGCTTTAGAAGATGTGCCAGTCGAAGATTTGAACCGCTATTTACCATGTGATACAATGTTATACGAAGGTTATATGACCTTTAATAGTCCTGAATCTGTCGGAGAATTATACCAGTGGTACTTTTTAGCCAATATTACAAGCCTTGGATTGAATGGATGGAGTGGAAATGATGATACCGAGTTAATGATTGACTCCAAAGGCACCGAATTATTAGGGCTAGAATTTTCTTCCAGTGACGGTAGTGGTAGAGTCCCCATTGATGTAGGTAGTCTATCAGAATGTTTAGATCAACCAGGTGGAGGTGCTACAGGATTTTTTTCCTACGGCGGAAAGACACCTTGGAGCGATGTGACCTATAATATACCTATGCCAAATAGTAGCTACGAATATCATGATGGTAATCTCTTTGGTATTTACTTTAGAAATTTCAACAAACTAGAAGATTGTCGAGGAACTGAAACAGCTAGTTGGGAAGAAGTCAATTGTCTGGACCAATTAAAAACTACATATGGCATCGGTGTAGGAGATACCATTTATATGAAATGGCTTTTACCCTTAACAAAAAACGTAAAAGCATTTGCCAATAAAACTGCCGACCCTAGTTTCACCTTCAAGGACCCACAAATTATCAATGTAGCCTCTGGGCATTTTATAGATGAATTTGATAGTGATTGTTTAGTCGGTTTATCCAATTGTAGAACCAATTCTCCGTTTACCACCTTCTGTCCAGAAGATTTAAACGCTATTACCAAAATAAATTTAGATGATTGTGGGGGTTCAGTGGAACATAAATTTAATGTAATCAAACCGACACCTGTCAATTGGTTTACCCAAGAATATCGACCATTTTTCAAAATGGAAGATATCGAAATTCCTATGTATTCGCCATTAATATATTGTGGCAACGCCAAATTGGTAACAAAAGGAGGTGTGGAATATCCATTAGATGTACAATCTTTAACCAATCATAGTTGTGCAACCGTTAATGGACAGGAATACTGTACGGTATCAGACGGAACAGAAGGGGTCATGACTTTTAATCCAGAGACAGATGGGTATCCAGGATTAGGCGTTGGATTAGGAGGATATCTAGATGAATTTAAAATAGTTTACGACTTATGTAAAGTATGTCCAGCCGAAACACCTGATTTATCAGACTATGAAATCACCTACGACTACCGAATTTGCGAACCTGTAAATGGTATCTGCTTTCGCTGTAATCAAGCTACCAATGGTACTAGTAATGAGTTACCAATGGTATGTGGACCACTAGTAAATAGGCTTGCAAGTTATTATGATGTGTTAAACATGGATACCTTGTATCGGTGGGATGATGTTACCTCCGGAGATGTGATAAAAACAGATAGCAGTATGGGTTTCCCTCCTTTAACCCAAACTCAGGACCAAAATTTATTAGCAAGTTCCTCTCCTGGAACAAGTGAGGAGTTAAACACTTTTACGGTCTGTGCAGATGGATCAGACCCAAGTTTACCAACCCATAAAAGTGTATTATCGAGTGTCACTTTGACCAATAGTGTAGAACTAGTTGGCGCATATGATGCTGCGGGGGCGCCACTTGTATTTGATACCGTTTCTACTAGTGCTACCTCTAATACCTATGCAGTATTTTTACCAGATTTAGCTCCAGGAGATTGTGTCACTTTTACGATTGGAACTAGGTTACTCTTCTGTCCCGTACCTCCAGATATGCCAGAAATATGTGTAACGACCACTTCTGGCTGTATGGACAGAGACATCATGGCAGCTTTAGCAGGAATAACTAGTTCCTGTAATAGTATTGAAACTTGCTACGAATATATTTTTGAAGAAGCAGCTATTCAAGCAGACTTCTTGTTGCCAAATTCAGGAGATACTTATGCCTTATGTGACACTATTCCTTTGGCAGTTTTGGTCAAAAACGTAAAAGGAACGACCGTAAAAGATTTGATACTCGATATAGATTTACCACTTGCAGGTATGCAAATAATTCCAAATAGTTTTGAAGCATCATATCCTAATAGTGGAGATTTCACCTTACCATTCTACTCTATTGTTGACCCAGCTATCAATGGTAATAATTTATTATACGCCGAAGACAATGATTTTAGTAATGCAATTCACAGCAATGGTTTACCAGGTGTAACAAGCGCAGGAGACAGTAATTATGTGGTTGTTCGTTTTAAAGTAGAAACCATTTGTGATGAATTTATATCTGGTTCTCAAGCAAGTTTTGAAGCTACGGCAAAAGATCCATGTAGTCCAGCTACGATAACTTCAGGTTTAGTGACCAGTAATTCTATCATCATAGACGGCGGAAATCCAGCTGACTTTGGTCAAGTATTAATTACCGCTAAACCATCCGAAGCGTTCTGTGGACAAGAAACCCCAACCTTTAAAATAACTGGACAAAATATATCTGAAAAACCACTAGGAGATAGTGTCATTATGTGTGTAACGCTGCCCGCAGGCATTAATTACCAAGCAAGTTCTATGCGCTACATTATTCCAACGAATTTAGATGTAGGCGTAGAAACAGTGACTACCATCAATGGCCAAACTCAAATTTGTTTCCAAGGTTATGAAAATATGCCCGTTGGTGGCGCATTTACCTTAAATTATGAAGCAGATTTTGACGTGACTGCGATGTGTGGAGATTATGATATTAAGGTTGACACCAAAAATTTAATAGAAGACCAATCCTGTACAGACGGTGGAGAATGTGATGTTTTTGTTCAATCAAGTGTTAATCCAAATTTTACAATGACCTTAAAAGGGCCATTAGAAACAGTCGATTTAAAACTATTCAGAAAATGTGATGGTAATGACGACCCTGTAACAATTTGCTATGAAGTCACTTTAAGAAATCCAGGTGCAGATTATAATGGAGATGTATTGGTCAATTTACATGATGATTTACAAGACAATCAAACCCTAGATTTTTACGACCCTATTTTAGGAACAGGAAATCATACAGGTATTTTTGTCGCGAGCGGGGATTCCGTCACGCTAACTGGCTGCTACATGGTCGATGAGATTAATTCTTGTCCAGTAATTCTGGATATGGTTTACAATTCACCATGTGAATGTAATCATTTAGCTACCCCTTATGCGAGTATAGAACCAGAATTCACTGCTGTATTACCACCGACAACTGTCCTTTGTCCAGGTCAAGAATTGGGCTTAAATCTATGTGGTAATTTTGACATCAGTTACGACCCAGCTAGTAATATTGTGACCAGAATGGTGGGCGACAGCTTGTATTTAAGTGTAGTGGACCAATCAATTGTTACCAGAATAGATTTCACAGGAACAGCAGGTGAGTGTTCTGTAGATGAAACCAGATTCATAAGAGGAGTAGAAGATTTTGATTTAGATATCAAAGATTCTTTAACTTGTCAAAATCAGGATTTCATTTTAGAACCAACAATTCCAATCGAATATCAAGACTTCATCACGGTTAATTGGTCTCCAGCAACCAATTTAGACGATGCCACTATTCTTAACCCACTATTCAACGCAGCAACTCCAGGATTATACAAATATGAAATAAATCTAGAATTTAACGGTGGTTGTATTTTAAAAGATAGTGTGACTGTAGAAGTCAAACCTGTTGGCATCATTAACATTACTGGAAATAACACTATCTGTTATCCTTTTGAAACCAATACGTTAACCGCAAACGCTGGCTACGATTATTATGAATGGTATTTATTGGATGGAGGTTTTGAAATCATCAAAGCTTCTACTGTACCAGAAATGTGGACGGGTGCAACTGAGCCAGGAAAATATATTGTAAAAGGGTTTAGAAGTACGGATATGTGTCCAAGTGCATCTGATACCATTATGATTACGCAGGCAGATTGTGTCGATTTAGAATTAGAAAAAACGATTTGCGAAATAGACCCTGTTCCTAATTTTGGAGACACCATAAGCTATCAAATTGTGGTTTGTAATAGGCAAGATATCGATAGTTTATTGATTCATGATGCCGAAATGGTGGAAGTGGCAGATGTCTTACCTACGGGGGTGATGTTTGTCAGCTATACCGCTACTCAGGGTACTTATACACCTGGAGGCGGTGGTCTTTGGGACATCGGAACGATGACTTCAGGAGCCTGTCATACTTTAAAAATAAAAGCAAAATTAGTTGATTATGGCAAACAAATAAACACTGCTCAGATAAGTAATTCGAGCAAAGAAGATATTGATTCAGAAGAAAATAACGACGACGGAGACCAAAGTGAAGATGACGAAGACATGGCCATGTTTACTTTGAAGAAATTTGACTTAGCCTTAAAGAAGACGATTTGTGCAGAGCAAATGGTACCTGTGGTTAACTTAAATGATACGATAACCTATTGCATTACTGTAGAAAATCAAGGAGAGGTAGATGCTTATAATATTAGTATTGCAGACCACCCTGCTCCAGAGATTACGCCTATCGACCCTAATTGGACAGATAGCACAACCTTCTGGGCATTTAATCAGATAGATAGTTTATTAGCTGGTGAATCCGTTACGATTCGTTTCATTACTCAAATTACAGCTATCCCTACAGATTCGTTTAGTTTAAATTTCTCTGAAATACTTAGTGCAGAAGATAAAGATGGAGACCATCCAACAGATATTGATTCTACGCCCGATTCAGATGACACGAATGATGGGCCATTTGAAGATGATAAAACAGATGGCACAAATGGAGACGAAGATGACCATGACCCCGGAATCATTCACATTAGAATTGTGGATTTAGCCTTAAAGAAAACGACTACGAACATCCTTCCTGTAAAAGTAGGGCAAGATATTCCATACACCATTACCGTATTCAACCAAGGGAATGTTCCGATTACCAATATTAAGGTTTCTGAATACATCCCTGATGGATTAGCCTTAAACGCTGGTTTATCTCCAAATTGGATGGATATGGATAGCATTGCTATGATACTTATCCCTAACACACTTTTAGTAGGCGATTCTATCAATGTTCCTATCACAATGACCGTACAGCCAGGTGCGACTCCTGCTAATTTAATCAATGTAGCGGAAATCTCTTCATTCCAAGATACCGCAGGTTATGATGTGACCTTAAATGATATGGATAGTGATGGAGATACCAACCCAAATAATGATGGCGTACCTGCCCCAGGGGACCCAGATGATGATAATATTTTTGGGGACGCTGAAAAAGGAGAAGATGAGGATGATAGTGACCCAGAAGGCTTAACCGTTTTTGATTTAGCTTTGAAAAAGACGACTGCAGACATAGGGCCGTTTAGTTTTGATGATGTCGTCACCTTCGATTTTACAGTTTATAATCAAGGTAATGTTCCTGCAAAAAATATAGAAATTACAGAAATCACCCCTTGTGGATATATGGTTGCACCAAGCAACAGTCCTTTATGGTCAACTACTGGTAATACCTCACAAACCGTAATTACCAATACTATCCAACCGGGCGATTCTTTTATCGTTTCTATTAACTTAATAGTTCAGCCATGTAACCTGCCTGATGCTTGGAAAAATACAGGAGAAATTAGTGCTAGTCAAGATGACGATGGCAATGATACGACCGACAGAGATATTGATAGTGATGCCGATGGAGACCCTTCGGATGACGGCACGATGGAGGACAATGCAACTGATGGCGAAAATGGAGACGAAGACGATTCTGATTTTGAAATTATTGAAATTTTCGATTTAGCCTTAGTCAAAACCATTTTGACGCCAAGTCCATATCAATATGGTGATGTAATAGAATTCGAAATAACGGTTCATAATCAGGGAAATGTTCCTGCGACTAATATTACGGTTGCCGATTCTATTCCTGCGGGTTATACTTATGCAGCAGGTAATAATATGGGATGGTCAGGAAGTGCGCCAGTAGTAGACTATACTTTTGCAGGCCCTATTTTACCACTAGATTCTGCAAAAACCACTATCAAATTAACTTTAGAAAATACGGGGGGCGGTGCAGATAATTACACCAATATTGCTGAAATTACAATGGCACAAGATACATCAGGTATGACTGCCACTGATAGTGATAGTACGCCTGATTCTAATTTTGGAAATGATGCGGGCGGCGAACCAGAAGGCCCTACCGATAATCAAACCGATGGCGATGGAACAGACGATGAAGATGACCACGACCCTGCCATTATCAATATTTTCGATTTGGCATTAAACAAAACAACTATGGATATGGGGCCATTTAAATATGGCGACGTTGTTACGTTTGATTTCACGATTTATAATCAAGGAAATATTTCCGCAAATAATATCGAAATAACGGAATTAACCCCGTGTGGATTTATGGTAGCCCCTAGTAATTCGCCTTTATGGTCAACTGTTGGAGATACCAGTACGACAACCACTACTACCGCTTTAATCCCCGGTGATTCTACCGTGGTTTCCATAGATTTAATAGTTCAGCCCTGCGGCAACCCAACAGGCTGGAAAAATACAGGAGAGATTAGTAGTAGTGAAGATGATATGGGCAACGATACCTCAGCGGATGATATTGATAGCAACCCTGATGGCGACCCAAGCAATGACGGCGATATGGAAGACAATGCAACCGATAATGAAAACGGGGACGAAGATGACTCTGATTTTGAGGAAATTGAAATTTTCGACTTAGCACAAATCAAGGAAATCGTATCTGCAGGTCCATTTGAATATGGCGATACCATTCATTATTTAATTACGGTAATAAACCAAGGTAATGTAATTGCTGATGAGGTTTATGTATTTGACCATATTCCTCCAGGGCTTATTTTCGACCCAACCCTTAATTTAGATTGGTCCCCATCGGGTTCCACTGCTAATACTTTAATTGAAGACCCAATTCTTCCTGGACTAACAGCCCAAGTTGAATTGTATTTAATTTTAAATCAAACCATACCAGGCACAGCTGCCGATTTTACAAATATTAGTGAAATCCAATCAAGTGAAGATGGTGATGGAAATGATACCAGTGGAAGCGATGCCGATAGTGACCCAGACTTGGATGCCACAGATGATATGGGTGGAGAACCAGAAGGGCCAACCGACAACCAAACAGATGGTGACGGTACAGACGACGAGGATGACCATGACCCTGCCATTATTAACGTATTCGACCTTGCTTTAAAGAAAACAACGGCTGAAATGGGACCATTTAGCTATGGGCAAACCATCACCTTCGATTATACCGTTTATAATCAAGGAAATATCCCTGCGATGAACATCAAGGTCAACGATTATATTCCTTGTGGATATACTTTTGCGCCTTCCAATGTGCCTACTTGGTCATTGGTAGCAGATACTGCTATGACAACGATTACTAGCACAATCCAACCAGGAGATTCAGCGATTGTTTCCATTGAATTTATCATTGAA
>CALJVJ010000110.1 GCA_937974625.1 uncultured Saprospiraceae bacterium | reverse complement strand
AATCGGAGGCGGAATATCCGTTTCACCTAACATCTGCTTTAAATCAATTTCGATGACTCGACAAAGCGAATGCATCGGTATATCATTGCCCAAACCTTCAAAAGGATTCTCTGAGTAATCTCCTACCAATTCCATCATTAAATAAACCCAGCCTACTAATACGGTGAAGGGAATGGACATCCATACTACTGATTCTCCCAGCTTATGAAATTCGGAGACCATACCTAGCGGCAATAAGAAGATAAAAATACCAACAAAGATGAAACTACTGCTACCGTATTGTCGAGGTAAAGGAAACTTCTTAATTCGCTCACATTTTCCTTGGTGGGTATAAAAGTCGTTTAATAATTTCTGCAATTCCATGTGTCGGAAGTCATCTATTAATCCCTCCTTTCGCAAAGTGGCTAAATCTTGTGATTGCTGGTCAATAATTTGCGTAGCTGTATTTTTATAATCAATCAATCTTGATAACTCATCGGGTGGTAAAAAAGCAGCTAACTCTTGCTCTGTCACACCGTCTTGGCTAAGATTCATGCCATACCTTTTCTTTATATTTTCTGTGTGCTTTCTTACATATTTCCCTTGATTAACATGCTCCCATGGAGTAGGTATTAACAACTGACTCCTTAGCGCATACAACCAACCTATGTGTCTGTATATCATTTTTTTGTGTATCAACTGTAGCCTTTCTTTTGATATATCTTCTATGGTGAATTGATTTCCAATATAAGCACGAACATTTGCGCCCCACATTCGGCTGCTATTGATTATTGCTCCCCAAATCTTTCTTGCTTCCCATAACCTATCGTATGCACTATTATTCTTAAAACCAACATAAAATGCTACCGCTGTACCTATGACAGACAAAGGTAACCACGGAATGTGCAACCATTCCCAATGAAAATATTCGTAAACTACTGTCACAAATGTTGACCATAGCGTTAACCAAACTAAGTGCCAGCCTGTGAATCTTAAAAGGTTTCCTAAACTAAAATTTTTAGTAATAAACATCGATAAGTATTTTCTGAGGCAATAAAAAAACAAATATACAAATTAGACTTGTTTTCGCTTAAACAATCTTTTGTTGTTCCTGTTTCTCCTTCAAATTGTTGAAAATGATGGCACTCAAATTAATGTATACTGCAAATATTTTATTGGCTGGATGGATAAGTATTAGTAGTCTTTTTTTTCCTGAAAGAGCTATTCATACGGTCTTTGAAAACAACTTCGCTTATTCAGAAGCCATTCGATTAGTCGGGGCTCTTTGGTGGGCTATTTTTATATTGTCTATTATAGGTCTATTTTTCCCCATGCAAATGAGTTTAGTCTTATTATTTCAACTCATTTATAAAAGTTCGTGGTTGGTCGTCGCCGCTTTGCTGGCTATGCTTAATCAAACGCCTTATCCAAAAGGAATGGCGATGTGTTTTATTATTTGGGTAGTCATTTTACCTTTTGTAATTCCTTGGCGGCATCTTTTTAGCGCAACTATCTAAACAAATACTTACACTTTCTGTTGGGCATTTATGAGGTATTTCGCTCTTCTTTTATTCGGCTTCTTTTTTAGGAATGGTGAAATAATCAACTTACATTCTTCTGCTTGTTGGCAGCCCGTCCTCTTCCGAGGTTCACCCTTCCGGGTTCATCCTTTCTACAGCGTTGAAATTCCGATAGCTATCGGAACGTGATAGCTAGGCTATCCCTAGCAGCCCATCCACTTTCGTGGTTCAAAGCTTACGCTTTTCATGCCTTGTAGAAAGAAAAAATAACGGCGCATAAAAACGCAATTTATTAATTCATCATTCCTTACTAACTTAGTGGCGCAAACTGAAAAAAATTGCTTATTATATAATGAACCAAAAACGACAACTATGGCTACTGCTAAAAATGTCTTAGGTACTGAATTAAAATCTTGTTGTTATGACCCTTTGACTGGATTTTATCGGGATGGATTTTGTCAAACTGGACCGACAGATTATGGGACACATGTCGTTTGCGCACGTATGACAGAAGCCTTTTTGGCTTATACCAAAGGAAGAGGAAATGATTTGAGTACACCACTTCCCGTTTATAATTTTCCTGGTTTAAAACCTGGTGACCAATGGTGCTTGTGTGTGAGTCGTTGGCGAGAGGCGATGTTGGCAGGTGTTGCACCTCCTGTCATCTTAGAAGCTACTCATGAAAGGGCTTTAGATGTTGTGACCATAGCGGACTTGAAAAAATATTCCATCCTACCTAGAGCGGCCAATTAATACTAGTTGCTTGTCGGATGCCGTATAGTTATCGACACAAGCATCCGACAAGCAACTATTGAAAATTCTACGCTCGATTTATAACTATCTTCTGCCCTACTGTTTGATTGACCACAATGAAATAAAATCCATTTAATAAATCTTGTACCCCTAAAGTTGTTCTATCTGCTTTTTCAGATTTGGATAGCACCAACCGTCCAAATACATCATACACTTCAATATCCATTCTATTTTCAATAGGATTCGTCAATTGTACAAATATTTCTTGGCTCGCTGGATTTGGATAAATGACTAATTCTTGATTATTGAGTAGCTCATCTATGCCTGTTGTGCCATCGTTATTGTTACTATTGAAAGTCGGTGTTCTTGTTTCAAAACTACCTGTTCCATTGGGAAAGCGGGCATAAGCAATATCTGTTGTTTGTTTGTCAAAAATTACTTCATCGATAATAACGGTATCCGCATTTACTAAAAATAAAGATTCGCCTGAGCGAGATAATTTGAAATTAGCATGTAATCCTTCTTGTATTCCGTCTTCGTCTGCCCAGATAATTAGATAGTCTTTAGCAGGGACAATAGTGCCTTCTGGAATATCATACTTATCTAGATTTAGGGCATTATCTGTCAAAAAATAGCCTGTCAAATCAATAGCTTCGGTAGTTGTATTATATAATTCTATCCAATCATCAAATTCACCATCTTGGTCAGCTACCACTGCATCATTAGACGCCACTAGTTCATTAATTACAATAGTAGGCTCCCCAACCTCGCCTGTACTCACTCGATAAATAAAGACATCGTGCTCTGCACCTTTAGGTGAAAAAGTAGCTGTCTTAAAATTATCTGCTGCTATAGCTTCTACATAGTATCGGATGTATTTACCCTCTGTAAACCCAGGAATAGCTGCACTATAATTACCTTGACCATTATCACTCATTTCGATACTTTCAAAAGTTCCTATTAACCCTTCTCCGTAATATAATCGGACCTTGTCTACCGCTTTATCTCCTGATATAATGGCTGAAATCAATGTGCTTTCACCACTACTTGGTGACTGTGTAATGGTAGTTACTTGAGAAATATCTAAACCAACAGAATTTATTTCTACCTTATTCAATAAAAAATCTCTACGTGCTCTCACGTGATTCTTAAGTGCCAATAATTCTGATTCGAAAGCTGCGGGTCCATAAATTCGTTTGGTGTCCATTCCTATAGATGCTCGAATCTGATTGGCATAGCCATCAATTAGCATATCCATATATTCGGGAGTAAAGTAATCTGCCAATATGGTTCGATAATGGGCTAAATATCGTTGCCTTAATTCCGGGCTAGCTAATAAGCGATTTACCAAAGGAAAACGTTCATCATATTCTCTGTAAAAAGGTGTCCAATTCATCTCATATTCTCCAGTCACCATAACACTATTTCCATCATACTCTAGAGGAATCAATCGCCCTGTTTCCGCTTCCCAATACACATAATAATCCATGCCTCCTTTGTACAAATATCCATCGGAATCTGTAAAAATATTCTCATGTGCAATAAACCAAAGTGCCTTATCTATATCTAAATTATTTTTTAAATTATCATATAAATCATTATCCGTTGGTAAGGTATTTAATGGCGCTGTATTGATAGCTAAATCTTCCCAAGGATTTTCCTTTTTACTCTTTTTTAGTTGATAATGAGGTATATAAGCTGTGTCTGCTCCTAAAAAATTCAGCGTTGATTTCCCTTCTCCAAAAAGACTAAAATTAGGGTCATTTGGGAATTCGCCACCAAAAGTATCGATTGGGAACTGACCGCCAAGCGTGTCAAAAGGATTTTCGCCCCAGATAGTGTCTATTGACGGACCACCCCCTAACGTATCTAAAGGAAATCCGCCTCCGAAACCTTCCGACCATTCCTTGTTAATCGCTCGCCATCGAGTTCCATCATTACTCGCAAACCATTCTCGAATAAATTCGCCATTCAATTGTTGAACATTGGCATATGGGCCCCAATATTCCCCATTGATATACAGCTGAGCGTAATTAGTTTTTAAACTAGGTCCATAATTTCTTCCCACATGATTGAATAATATCTCCCGAACAAAAGAAGGGTCTTCATATCCATTATTTAAATTTAGGGTCTCATATCCTTTTACATCTTGTTTTTTGAAAGCATCTACCGTGATATTGAAGGAATATTTCCCCTTTTCCACACTTCGAGAAGTTAGTCCTTTAATACGGACCCCTACACTATCATAAACTACTCCATCTACGGTCATCTTTGCTATGATATCTTCCCTTGTGCTATTCAACATGGATATAAAATTATCTGAGGGGAAGGTTAATTCTATTACTGGATTTTTAGCTTCATCATAAAAACCCTTGGTCTCATTCATGCCTAATGTTAATCGAGTTCCATCATCAGAAATTTTCATTTCTTTTGGTACTTTTTGACCAAATAAATTCAAAGAGCATAGTATACCAATGAGTACAAATACTTTTTTCATGTTTAAATTTTAAAATGTAAGTAACTAAAATAGCGCGCTAATTTTGGGACAACAAGAAAAAAATCCTGCCGCCAAACTCATACTTGGCGCAACGGTATAGTCATTAATTTTTGGTACAGTATCTTTAGAGGTCCCAAAGGTTGGGACTGTTGAAATGACAGTTTAAGTGCGGATAACCATCCGCGTTATCTTAGAATTTTAAGCCTAGGGTTAACTGACTATTAAGAATAAGTGGCTTTAAGGCTACTTCAATTTCGGTGCTCCAATTTTTCAGACTTGTTATTCCTGATAACTGTGCGCCAATAAAATATTTTTCCGAAAGGTGATAATTTAAATCAAATGTACCCATCGCTCCAATTTCAGTACCTGCTTGATAGATTGGACTAGCAGTGCTATAATCTTGAATCGTGCTATTTATCGTTTTACCTGCTGTTTCGGTCTTTAAGGTCAGCATGGCTCCTATTCCTAAAGCATATGCTACTTTCCTTTTTCGTATATTATATTTGACGAGTAATGGCACAGACCATTTTTTAAAAGTATTATAATGTACAACTTGACGTTGGCGATTGACATTAATAGTCCTATCTCCAAAAATTTGAGTAGAATCTCCAGTAATGGTGTTGACTTGAATTTCTACTAAAACTCCTTTTTTGACCTTTTGATAAGTATCCGTCTCTTCATAATTGAATTGACTATAATAAGTCGTATTCATCAGTCCTGTTCCTATCGACCACTTTGGATGTAGCTGATAGTCGAATAACAAAGAATAGGTATTTCCGATAAGTGCTTTTTCGTATTGTGCTCTTTCTTGACTAAGACTCGAGCTCCCCCAATTGGGTGTCCAATAATTTAGACCAACCCCAATAGCCATAGAAAAACGAGCATTATTCGCCCTTTTTTCCACAGCTAAAGGATTGCTTAATGATAATGGATTAATGTTTGGTAAGTACAGTTGATTTAAAACTTTTAAAGGCTTTTGTTCTAAAGCACTTAAAATCCATACTGACTTATCGTTTTTGGTACTAATGATACTCCCTGCCGTTTTTAAGGGATTTAGCTTGTTGTTAAATGCAGTGAGAGGAGCGGTGTCAGTAGACTGCTCCAATGCTTCAATATTCGGCAAACTATTAGCTTGTTCAGAAATTTTATCTACTTTTTTATTAGTAGCTGCTTTGCTTTCTTTGGTATTATTTAATAAACTATTTTCCTGCTCGATTTCTATTGTTTTCTTACCTCCTTTTTGAAGATTAGTAGCCTTACCTTCGATTTTAATTTTTGTGGTAGGTTCTTTTATCGAAATAGTCGTAGGTGCTAGTTGTGGACTAATTGATTCTTTGTCGGGTATAGAATTAATTAGGTCAGTCGGGTAATTTTCGATAGTCCTCGAGATTTGAGTAGCTGCTTTTTCAGTATTCAACTGTTCCTCCCTTGATAAATCATGCCACTCTTTAAAAGGTTTTATCGGCTGATTGGAGGTAGAAAACTGGCTTATTACCTCCTGATTATTATCTAAAGTTTGTTGTCTATTATTTACAAAATGAAATAATACATTCATCACCAACATCGTGACCATTCCTAAACAGAAAAAAGTCCACTTGCTAAAGTAGAATCGTTTTTTTCCATCTTCTGGTGCTGCCTTATTAGCCATCTTCTCAAAGATACCTTCTTGCATATCTTCCCAACCAAATCCCTCTGGTAAAGGACTTTCTTCCCGTAATTTACCTTTCATATTTTCAAAGGGTTCCATAAACTATATCTTTAGTATTAGGAAATATATTTTTTCTAATCCACTTAATGGCTCTAAATAATTGAGACCGTGAAGTGTCGGGTGTGATGTCCAATAGTTCACTAATTTCTTTATGACTATATTCGTCTATGACCGATAATAGGAAAATAGTCCGATAACCTTTTGGCATATTAACCAACAATTGTTCTATTTCTACTTTACTCAATTGGTCTAAATAAGCAAAAGTATCCTCACCAAAATCAGGTGTAATTGATTCTTCTAAACGCATACTAAAATTAATCGTTCGTTTCAATAAAGTGGCACATCGATTTGCCGTGATTCTGCCTATCCAACTTTTAAATTGTCCTCTCTCTGGGTCATATTTTTCTAAAGACAAAAAGATATGCGAGAAAGCCTCTTGCATCGCATCTTTACGGTAACTTTCATCCCCAATGTAGCTTTTGATAATAGTGTAGACATACGGAGCACAGGCTTCGTATAATTGCCGCTGAGCTATTTTATCTCTGGCAATACAGCTATTTATCAAGTCTATGGATACCATAAATTACTGACTGAAAACTAGTTTTTTTTAGGTTGCGAATATTCTAATAAGTAGGTGATGAATTTAAAAGCTCATCACCTACTGATTTTACAATTTAAAGTCCTTCACTGCTGCATACATCCAATATTCCATATAAATCTTCCGCATCATTAAGCGTAATTATTTGTCCATCTGATTGTAAGGTAATATCTACTGGATAAACTAATTCTATAATAGAAAAACTATCTAATCCTATCTCTGGTTGTGTGAAGAAACTTTCTTCAAAACTATTAAAGGTCACTGTTTGTGTATTGCCATTTACATCAATTGCATTACCACTTATTGGAAAATTAATGGTATAACAAACACTAGTAGTATCTTCCCCTAATGGTTGCGAGAAAATAGCTAATAAAAATAAGTCACTCTCCTGTCCTTGCCCTATTCCATCATAACATCCTGCTATTACCTCGGAAATATCTTCTGAGTTATTGAATGTAATAGTTTGATTATCTGACACTTGAGTCACCTCTAATGGGTAAACTAATTCCGCCTGTGTTTCAGCTGATTCTCCGTTACCATATAAAGTGGGGAGTGCCCAAATTTCTTCTGCATTATTGAATGTTCCTGTTATTGCTGTTGTGTAGTCTTCATCATAATAAGTCACTTCGATTGGATAATTAATGGTATAACAACCACCAAATTCATTCGAATCCGATGACTGTGCAGCAGAAAGTAATAGTATAATATCACTATTAGAAAATACTTGTGGTCCCTCTGGAGCACATTGTGCTAATACTTCCTCTAATGCTTCTGCTGAATTGACGTTGACTTCATTCCCTTCTGGACTTGTTAAAGTTAGCGGATATGCATAATCAACCAATTCGCCTTGCAACATCAACTCACATAACTCTTCGTGATTGTTGACCACCTTTTCTCCTCCATCAGCAACGACTACCGTCAATGGAAAATTCACTTGAAAACAGCCTATGTATTCAAATCCACCACCCCAGTCCCATGCCGTCGAGTCTTGGTAATATTCATTACAGGTAAATAAAGTATTAAATAAGTCATCCACATTGGCAATAGAAACCACTGCTTCACCATCAGTCAAATTAATAGGGAAATGGAAATAAACCTCTTTTTCTACTAACACTTCTATGAACGCTGCTTCATCTCCTACTGTGATAATATTTTCGTCCTCGTCTTTTAATGAAATTGGATAAACAGTCTTATAACAAGAATTTTCATCATCTATCAAATAGGCAGGAAACACAAACTCATCCCAACCTCCATTGGGAACACATTCCGCAAAAAGTTCTCCTAATTGCTCACTACCTGTTATTTCTCTTATTTCTTCTTCGTTTAAACTAATACTTATTGGATAAACAAAATCAACGATGTATACAGAACTATCCCCTTCTTCCAACAAGGAAATAAAAGCAGCTTCCTGCTCTATCTCATGAATAGTCCCTTCACTGTCCAATAAATTGAATGGAAAAATAATTTCAAAACAATCAAAATTAAGTCCTTCTGCTTCTGTTGTACTTTGACTAGATGCTGATGCTCTACCTAATAAGGCATTTGCTGGTGGAGTGATAGTGGTTGTTATTGGTGTAATGGTTTCTTCCGTTTCTACAACAGTATCTATATTCTCTTTTTTACAACTTGTTACGACCAAAAGGGCGAACAGGCAAAACAAGGTCCATAAACTAAATCTTTTCATTTTCTTTAAATTTTTTTGTTAATTTTTAATGTTCAATTAGGTAACTGGACTTTGGAATTCCATCTATTATTATCTCTCTTTTCTAATTCCGTTGCATCCTTTTAAAAAAAAAGTATGGCAAGCGTTTTAAACTTGCCATTCCAGTTACCATAAGTTTATAACAATGGAATCTTTTTTAGAGACTCATTGTGAAGCTATAGTTATTCCTAATAAACTTTTTCGTTGCATCTATGATGGCCTTTTTATAAATAAAGCCCTTTTTTATATATTTACTCTATGAATCAATTAATCGATACCAACAGAGGCCAATTCAATGCAAGAATTTATGGTAATTCTTCCAATCCTCCTTTAATTCTTTTACATGGTTGGCCGCAGACGAGTTATTGCTGGCATCATGCTGCACCATTTCTGAAAGACTTCTATGTGATTGCTCCTGATTTAAGAGGAATGGGCGATAGTAATCGGGTATTAGATTTAAAATGGTATGCTAAGGATGAAATGTCCAAAGATATTTTTGCCGTGGCAGATGCCTTAAATATTGATACTTTTTTTTTAGCTGGTCATGATTGGGGCGGGGCGATTGTTCAAGAAATGAGTTTTCTTCATCCAGAGCGTATTCAAAAACTCATCATCCTCAACATGGTGATTATCAATAATATAATTGGTCAACAAAAAGCAGCAGAACTTTTAGTTCAATACCAATTCCGCTCTTCTTGGTATCAATTTTTTATGAGTATCAAAGATTTACCAGAGGCGATGATTGCAGGAAAAGAAGATATTTGGGTACGTTTTTTCAGTCGAGGTATTAGCAATCCTATTCCAGAAGATGCCATTCAAGAATATATTCGCTGCTACAAAATTCCTAATACGATTACGACTGCAGCCAATATTTATCGAATGATTCCAAAAGATAGAGAACGGTGGACCAAAAATTATTTAGGTAAAAAGGTCGATATTCCAACCTGTATCATTCATGGTATTTTAGACCCCGTTATTATTAAAGAATATATCATTGGCGTTGAAGATTATTATGAGAATATCCAAATTACTCGACTGAAAGGGGGGCATTTTATTTTGGATGAACAGCCTGAAGCAGTCGGCAAAGCCATGACTGATTTTTTATTAGCCGATTAAAATAATTATGCCTAAAAAACAGCTTGCTCAAATTAATATCGCCCACATGAAAGCGGCAAAGGAAGACCCCATCATGAAAGAATTCGTGGACTTCCTGGACCCTATCAATAAATTAGCAGAAGAAAGCCCTGGATTCATTTGGCGTTTGGTCGGCGAACCCGATGAACCTGCTCCTTGGAACGATATGGTCATCATCAATATGTCTGTTTGGGAAAATATAGAAACCTTGAAAGGCTTTACTTACAATACAGCCCATAGTTATTTTGTGCGCAGTCGAAAAAAGTGGTTTCACCATTTAGGCACTCCGCATTATGTGATGTGGTGGGTCAATGAAGGACATATTCCAACACTAGCAGAAGCTGCTGAAAAATTGGAATTATTAGCCCAAAATGGGCCAACCCAAGATGCTTTTACTTTTGCTAAGCCTTTTCAACCAATTTAATTCAAATAAAAAATTCATGAAAGATTTACTCAAGAACCTCTCTAAACAAACTATTTTGATGCTTACTATTGTCTTATTTTTTAGTGGTATTGCATTAGCCTATTTTACGAATGATACAGAACCTTGGGGAACTATTGGCGGTTTCATATCTGGCTTTTCGCTTTTTGTAGGAATCGCCATTTATGCTTCAAAATAATTTGTCTAATAAAAGAAAGATAACTTTACATTAGTTAATTTTCGTCCTTCTAACTGCCTATTATTAAGCAAGTTCTTAAACTATTGTTACTTTATTGACCTTATAAAAGTATTGTTTCATAATGAACTAAAATAAGTCGATGAAGTCACTTAAAGAATTAACAGGATTAGAACTCATGCAAGGAATCGTTGATGGAGTTTTCCCAATGCCTTCTATTGGCATTACCATACCTATGAAAGCTTTAGAAGTAGAAAATGGTCGCATCGTTTTTGAAGCAACCGCAGATGATAGACACCTCAATCCACTTGGTGGGGTACATGGTGGATTTGCAGCTACGGTTTTGGATTCTGTCACGGGTTGTGCCACACATAGTACTTTAGCACCAGCAGTTGGTTATGGAACGGTAGATTTGAATATAAAAATGGTTCGACCTGTACCTAAAAACACCCCTTTAATCGCGGTTGGAAAAGTCTTGAATAGTTCTCGTTCACTTGTTATTTCAGAAGGTACCTTAAAAGATGCGGCAGGAAAATTATATGCCCATGCTACCGCTACTTGTATGATAATTCAACCGAAACAATAACTACTTTAAGGCAAAATCATATCCTATCTTGAGTAGATTAACCACCTCTTCATTAATTTCATAGGGTTCTCGAACGCGTATGTGATGGGCGAATTTTCCATTATACGGTTTGGATACTTTTTTCAAATACCCACTTTGTAAGACCTCGTCGTTGTAAAATTTTAAATCCAATTCTTTGGTCATAGGCTTGACGATTAGCCATGCTTTTTTATTCGTAAAAACGATGGTATTCACTGATGCCCCCACATTATTGGGTTCCCAATCCATGACTGCTACTAATAATTTATCAAAAGTCAATATTAAATTATCTGGTCGATTTTCGAATAAATCATCTAAGGTTTTACGACTACAACTATGTGATTGATTGGTCGTTTTAAAAATACGCTCACATTTTGGGCATTCCCACATAGGTGAAGTTTGAAATTATGAAAAGTCTTAAGGCTAAAAAATGAACAAAATAGCTCAATTTCGTATTTAAATCATATCAACGTAAGAAAATTTTATAGGAATTTCTACTTTCTATGTCCAAAATTTAATTAAACTATGTCCTTAATTCAAAGCCTTAAATGGCGGTATGCTACGAAGAAGTTTGATACGACCAAATCAATCACTCCTGAAGATATGCGAGTCATCTTAGAGGCTATTCAATTGACCGCAACCTCATACGGTTTGCAGCCATATAAAGTTTTAAATATAGCCAACAAGGAATTAAGACAACAGATGCAAGTTGCCTCTTGGGGGCAAGCTCAAGTCGTGGACGCCTCTGATGTTTTGGTCTTTTGTGCCTATACCGAAATCACTTCGGATATGGTAGACACCTACGTAGAAAGAAAAGCTACTATCCAAAATATTCCACCAAAAAACCTAGAAGGATATAGTGATTTTATGAAAAGTAAAATCTTAGAAAAATCACCAGAAGAGTTGATTGATTGGAATGCTAAACAAATCTATATAGCATTGGGTAACCTTTTAGCCATTTGTGGAGAATTGGAGATTGATGCTTGTCCGATGGAAGGTTTTGAGCCTGAAAAATATGATAAAATGTTGGGCTTAAAGGAGAAAGGATTGACAGCGGTATTAGTTTGCCCTATTGGTTATCGGTCCGCTGAGGATTTCACCCAGCATTCCCCTAAGGTTCGTAAACCTTTAGCGGAATTATATGAGACGATTTGATTGGTGTAGACCATATCTCGAATCTCTAGCTTTGTCAGATTCTCGAAAATCTGACAAAGCTTTCCCTCAACAAGCCTAAGTCTCTTAGGTCAAAGCTCCTATTTCTGCACTAATTAAATGCCCCACTTCATATCCTACTTTCATCGCAGCATTGATAGAACCATTCAGCTGAAAATCACCACAACAATATAGTCCATCTCGAATCTTTATCTCCTTCAAAGGAATTTCATTTTGAACACTCCTTTGATTTGGAAGGGCATATTGTACCCTTCTTGTATGTAGATGCTGCCACCCTTGGGTAGCATTTCCAAACCAAGTTGCTAATTCTTGCTGTACAGCCTTCGCTAATTCTTTTTCGGATAAATCAGTATTCCCAACTATTGAAATAGAAACTAAGTTTTTATCTCCACTTGCATATCCCTTTGCGACTTTATTTATGGTACAAATATTATTTGACAACCGTTTTTTGTTCGTATTCAAAGCAATTAATGGCTGCTCAACGGGTGCTTCGTCTGCGATAAAATGTAGATGCGTCGTACTTTGATGTACTGTCTTTACTTTAGTCAACTCTTTTACTAAACCCGTTGCCTCTGTCGCCACAATAATATTGGGTGCAGAAAACGTAGAACCGTCTGCCAAATAAACCGTTTGCCCTGCTATTTTAGACACCCTTGCATTACATTGAATGGAATCTTTTGGTAGACTTGCGACCAATTGCTTCGGTATTTCTTCCATCCCCAAATTAGGGACAGCCGTATCCCCTTCGCCAAACATTTTAAACACAAAATCAAACATTCGACGACTAGTCACTAAATCCTTTTCTAAAAAAATACCCGCAAAAAAGGGCGCAAAAAATCTGTCAATCATTTTTGGACTAAAACCATAATCTTCTGACAAAACTGATTGGGTGGATTTTTCTGCTTGTCGAAAAATTTGTTCAATAGACTTACCTGCTAAACGATTCTTTAATTTCAGGATACGTAGTTTATCAAATAAATTGCCCGCATTTGATAATACAGTGGGGAATAAACTAGAAAAATCTCTGAGTGGGTCTCCAATTCTATCTTTTTGCCCATTTGCGTATAGTAATAAAGCCCCCGGGCTAAAGGCTTTTAAGTCTAATTTTTCATAATCTAAAATCCTTTTGGCCTCAGGATAAGCCGTCAATAAAACTTGAAAACCATGGTCTAATCGATATCCATCTATCACATCTGTTTTGATACGCCCCCCTACTCTATCGGTCGCTTCTAGTAATTGAAAATCAATTCCTTGACTATGTAATTGTCGAGCGACACAAAGACCCGACAAACCTCCTCCGATAATAATTGCTGTTGGCATTTTTATTAATTAATTTTACTAAATAATCCTATTTGCCAAAACAGTAGACCTTTACTTTGGTTTATAAAATATCAACTTTTATTAATGCTGTGCTTTTTATGAATCAACCATCCCTTCTTTTTTTAAAGGAAAAAGACCCTATTCTTGGCAAAATCATCGACACTATTCCTGAACCAATTATCGAATCGACTAATGATGTCTTTTTTGATTTAGTCGGGTGTATCGTCGCTCAAAAAATACATTATAGAGGTACTAGTCCTTTCACCAAAAAATTAGCGATTTTATTGAAAGACCAACATCCTACCCCCCCAAATGTGTTGGCGCTTGATGAAAAGACATTTGCTGAAATGAAATTATCCAATAATAAATATCAAACATTGATTCGATTAGCGGATAATTGGCAACGCAAAAAAATGGATAAAATCAAATGGGATGATTTGTCCGATACGGAGGTCAAAATGCTGCTCATGGATATCAAAGGCATTGGCAATTGGACAACAGACATGGTTTTATTATATACGCTACAGCGTCCTAATATATTCCCTTTCGAAGACTATCATTTGAAAAATATCATGGTACAATTGTATGAACTCCCCCCCAAATCTAAACTCAAAGCTAATATGTTGGATATAGCCAATGATTGGGCACCCTATCGGTCTTTGGCAGTAAAGTATTTGTTGGCATGG
>CALJVJ010000109.1 GCA_937974625.1 uncultured Saprospiraceae bacterium | reverse complement strand
ATATCATTCCCAATGCGCATAACCTTACCTTACTACCAACAGCTATTTCTAAAACTACTTGGTATGGTCGTTGTGTTCGTCGAGCAGGATGTTGGAAATTTCCCAATGAATCTAATATTATAAAGAAAACCGTTGATTCTGATTGTACTGAAGTGGATTGTAGTGATTTGGTGTTGACGCTGCTTTCTTCAGAGATTCCTGATTGTGAAGGTAATCTTGGAGATGCTATAGCAACAGTTTCTAGAGGACTTTTGCCTTATGATTTTTTATGGTCGGATGGTATAACTACTCAGAATAGAAATGATTTGGATGGTGGCAATTATCAAGTAACGGTCACAGATGCCAATGGATGTAGTGGCACAGCGGAGGTGAATATACCTACGCCTGATTGTGCCCCTGATTGCAGCGCCTTTTCTGTTACCATCGCTAATAGCAGTTCCCCTGATTGCGACGGCAATTTAGGGAGTATCAACCTTACGGTAAATAGTGGGGTAGCGCCAATGACTTATAATTGGTCAGATGGAGCGACTACGAAAGATAGAACAGGTTTATCAGGTGGCAATTATCAAGTAACAGTTACGGATGCCAATGGTTGTATTGGCACAGCGGAGGTGAATATACCAACGCCTGATTGTGCCCCTGATTGCAGTGCCTTTTCTGTTACCATCGCTAATAGCAGTTCCCCTGATTGCGACGGCAATTTAGGGAGTATTAACCTTGCGGTGAATAATGGGGTAGCGCCAATGACTTATAATTGGTCAGATGGAACGATTACAAAAGATAGAAGCGGTTTATCAGGTGGCAATTATCAAGTAACAGTTACGGATGCCAATGGTTGTAGTGGGACAGCGGAGGTGAATATACCAACGCCAACTTGTGCCCCAGACTGTAGTATTTTTGCAGCTCAAGTCATTAACACAACCGCACCAGATTGTGAAGGAAACCAAGGAAGCATTACTATTTCTTTTATCAATGGTTTAGCACCAATTTCATATAGCTGGTCAGATGGTTTTACTACGGCTAATAGAACTGGTTTATCTGGTGGAAATTATGAAGTGACTTTGACTGATGCCAATGGCTGTTCAGATAATTTGCAGATAAATATTCCAACTCCTGATTGTGCTGCTCAATGTAGTATTTTCGATGTTCAAATTAGCAATACAACTGCTCCCGATTGTAATGACAACTTAGGTAGTATAGATTTATCTGTACAAAATGGTTTAATGCCATTGACTTTTGCTTGGCAAGATGGTGCGACTTCTGAAGATAGAACAGGTTTGTCTGGAGGTAGTTATGTGGTGACAGTATCAGATGCGAATGGTTGTTTCAAGATAGTAGATATTAGCATTCCTACACCCAATTGCGCAACAGGCTGTGATAATTTTATTATCCCATTTACCATTACCAATGTTACTTGTTCTGAAAATAGCGGAGGTATCAATATTAGTGCTTTTGGTGGAACTGCTCCTTACACTTTTAATTGGGCAGATTTAAATGGTAATATTGAAGATAGAAATGAATTGACAGTTGGTGTGTATGATGTGACAGTTACGGATGCAGTGGGTTGTGAAAAAACAGCTTCCATTACTGTTGGAACAGCGGACTGTGTGCTGGAGATTACCCCTTTTGAATGTTCAGCCTCTTTTTTCCAGATTACAGAAGGTCAATTTAGTATTGTAGATTTTGCCAATGATTCTTTGATTCCAATTGGAGTAGAAGGGGATAACCTTAATCCTTTAGGATATAATGTTGAAGATAATTTTGTCTACGGCATTCGATTTGGGACGACAGATTTTGTGCGGATTGGTAAAAATGGAAACCGAGAAATAATTGGCCGAATTCAAGGCATCAATGTTGGTTTGTTCTCTGGTGATTTTGATTTAGAAGGCAATTATTACTTATTAGATAATGCTAGTCAAAAATTACAAAGAGTTGATATCAGTGCGCCTGTGTTGGTAGCTGCAACCGTAGAACTCTCCGATGTCATTCCTTCTTTAGCGGATGTTTCTTATAATCCGATAGATGATTTATTATACGGAGTTTCTGAATTTGCCAATGATGTATTTAGCATCAATCCTATTACTGGTGAAGTCAAAAGTTTTAAGGTAGCAGATTTACCAATCGGGACAGTTGGCTCGACTTGGATGACTAGTCGAGGTGATTTTGTGGTGAATTATAACGTTTCTGGAGAAATATATGTAGTAGATATAGCTGCTCAATCTGCTCGACTATTAGGAAATAATGGTGGGAGTGTTTCTAACGCTGATGGAGCGAATTGTGTACAAGCCCCAAGCCCCTTTGGTGGCGATGGTATGTTGTTTAATCCAGATTTTTCTTTCAGAAACGTCTCTGGTACTGTAACGAATGAGATGGCAAAAATTAATTATGAGGTAGAGCATGAAGCACAGAATGCTCACTATGTACTAGAACATTCTATTGATGGAGCCAATTTTAAAGTATTGCCAAGTCTAGAGTTTGCTCAAGGAAAAGCGATTCAAGCTTATACTATGAAGGATGAAACACCTGCTCTTGGCAGTGGATTTTATAGAGTTAAGTATGTAGAAGCAGATGGAGAATTTACCTACTCTGATTTAATTCCTCTTTTATTTAAACCCGATGGTACGCCTGATGTCATTATTCATCCTAATCCATTTACAGATGCAATGATGATTAATTTTTTAAACCCCTTAGCTCAAGATGCCGATGTGATGGTTGTCAATAATTTGGGAAAAGTGATGGAGGTTTGTAGTGCGGCACAAGGTGTTACTAGAATGAATATTTCTTGCCCTAGCTATCCTCCTGGCTTGTACACTGTGTACATTAAACCTCAAGGAAAACTGCCTATTGTTTATCGAACATTGAAAGTTGACTAGATTATTTGGTTTTTTTAAGCCATTAAATACCGCTATTGAATCAATCAGTAGCGGTATTTTTTTTACTTTTTTTAGGTTGCTCTATTTTAAATATTTGTTAAACCATCACTATATCATTGTTTTTGAAGCCGAAGCAAAGGAAATTTAGGGAAGGAGGACAATGTTTTCTTCCTTTTAACATTTAAAGAAGGCGGAGGAAATATTTCTCTGAATTCCTAAATTTCAAAAACAGATTATGAAAAAGATAAGTTTTTTATTATTTGGCCTAGTTCTTTTATTTAGTGCTTGTAAAAAAGATAGAACAGAAGATGCCGCTTTAAGATTGGATGGAGCTAATGAGACTTCTCCATTATTACCAGTTGATACTTATGAAGCAGCAGCTCGTTTTTCCGAGAGTGTAGTGAGCCCTTTTATTGGTCAGAATTTGACGGAAGTGTCCTATTACATGGCAAATACTCCACAGCAAACTACTCTGAAAATCTATAGTGGTGGTACTGCTACAGAACCAGGACAGGTGGTTTATGAGTCAAGTTTGACTGGTAGTATAACTCAAAACTCCTTTAATAGCCACGTCTTATCTGAACCTTTGGCTATCACTGGTGACCCTCTTTGGATAAGTATTAAAATGCGTCAAAATAGAACATTGCAAACTATTGGTTGCGATGCAGGTCCTGGAACAGACGGCGGAGCTTGGTTATATCAAGAATCTGATGGTCGTTGGTTAACTTTTGAACAAAGAAGTACCGAAAGTATCAATTGGAACATTCGAGGTTTTGTTTCTGAGTAATTGTTAAATGGTTTTATTGATAAGTACATAGACCTATTTAGTTTCTCACTACGGCACTACGACACAACTAAAGTATTGATTGCTAATTCGTTGTGTCGTTGTGAGAAATATCAATTTGTCCAATTATTTAGCTAATGCAGACCTTAAATAATGTTAACATTAAAACCATTTAACAATAATACAAACTACCAAGGCAGCCGATGCGGCGATATGTGAGTATTTAGGAAAGCACTCAAGCTTTCAATATACTCAAGACTAAATAGTATGCAACCACCATGTATTTCCAAAAGAATCCTTAATACCTGCCGTTCTTTTAACAAATTCAGAAGTTTCAGGTTCTAATAAAGCGGTTGCACCTTCCTTAATAGCCTTTTTGTATATAGCATCAGTATCATTTACATAAATAAATAACTCTGCTGGATTCGTCGGTGTCTCTGCAACTGCATCTGTAATAAGTAGGGTAGTATCTCCTATTTTCATTTCTGCGTGCATCACCAAATCTTTGCTTCGTGGCACCGTTAATTGTTCTTCTGCATTAAAGACATTTTTTAAGAAATCCATGAAGTTATAAGCTCCTTTTACCGTTAGATAGGACATGACCTGTTGATGCCCGTTTGCTATTTTTAATCCGTTCATAATTGATATTTAGTGGTTTTAAGAAAATTTAGTTTTTAATATTTTGATAGGGACACTATCATATCTTCTCTTTATAAATCATCGTATTTATTTAGCTTCAAAGCTTCAATTATCAGTATCAACTTTTCTGCATACCGCTTATCCGTAGCATAACCCGCTTTTTTTAATCCGTAGGCCCATTTTTTATAATCATTCCCATACTTTTTTAACTTTTTATAACGGGAGTTATTAAGTAAAATCGAATGCTCTCGATAACTTTCCATTGGGTCAGTAAAGACTCGGAACATATCGTATATATCATCATCATGATAGTTTCGACAAGTACATCCTCTACACTTTGACCGACATTTGATGCCAAAATGATTTAAGGATTCTCTTGCTAGCCGACTGTCCCCAGCATTTGATTCTAGTAGACCTTGCGCTAAGGTGATACTGGCTAAAATACCGTATTCTTTTTGTTCATTTAATGCCGCCTTTTTGAATTTATTTACATAATCATAACAGTTTTGCTTCTTCGCATTTACGACGGAAGTGGGAATCCCTTTTCGTTTAGCATAAGTCGGACTCATGATAAATGTGAGATTGGAAAAGTGTTGTGCCCTTGGTACTTTTTTAGGCTTTGTTGTTGGTGTTTGTTTTTTACTTTGTGTTTTCGCTTTTTTCCGACTATCAAGCCAAGAACCTAGATGGAACCCTTTTTTTTGGGGAGTTTTACTGGTGTGACTTGTAGGTATGGCGATACTTGTTGTATTGGCTTTTGGTATTGGTAGTTCGCTATTAAAAGAAGCAGCCTCTTGCCCCATTTGAATAGAAACGCTTATATCTTTTGAAATCATCAGATACAAGATCATTGGTATCATGACTATTTCAAACCAGTTTTCATTTAGCTTTTTACCATATTCCCTAAAATTCATATAGGCAAATGGGGGAGGATTGGTTCGTGCAATCTCGTTTTGCATAAGTGTAGTTTTATTATCATTCAACAGATTTTGTTAGTGAGTGCAAATTTAAAACAAAAAATGTTTTAAACAAAATATATTTATACTTTTTGTTTTTATTTCTTTAGCTAACTCAAATTGTTTAATATAATATTTACTCATATTGTAAAAAACAATGTAAAAACAACCCAAATACCCCTATTTAGAGACAATCTGTAAAGTTTGGAAAGCTATTTGCAAGTTTATATAAGAGCTATTTATTCATTTTTTTGTTTTCCCCTCCTTCAAGAAATGAGCTTTGTGCTTTTCCCCCCAATAAATAGGTTTATTCCTTAAAGTGATGATGAAAAATAAGTCGGGCAGGTGACGGACTTATCTTTTCATGGTTATTAAGCTATCAAATTCTTTCAAACATGAAGCTTCGAACATTATTTATTTATTTGATTTTGCTAGGTCCTAGCATCGCCTTTAGCCAATACTTGGAAGCCGGTATTACAGGTGGTTTTTCTCAGTACTTTGGAGATTTGCAATATGGATATGAAACAAGGGAAAATAATGCTGCATTCGGCATTTTTGCTCGTTATAATCTAAAACGGCAAGTAGCTATTAAAGCTCAATTTTCTCAAGCTACTTTATCTGGAAATGATGCTTTGCAGCGAAAAACGAACTCTTTTGAATCGACTAGGAATTTAAGTTTCCAGTCTAAATTATTTGAATTGGCGGTGCAAGGAGAATGGAATATTACTAAGTTTGACATCAGAGATAATAATCGTACAGCTCCTTATTTATTTGCGGGACTAGCAGGGATTTATTATAGTCCTCAGGCAGAACTGGATGGAAAATGGTATGATTTGCAATCCATGGGTACAGAAGGACAGACCCTAGAAGGTGGAAAAAAATATAGTAAGCTTAATGTTGCTTTTCCTGTTGGTGTCGGTTTGAAAATAAGTTTGAATGAACGCTTTAACATTGGCTTTGAATTCGGTATGCGCTTGACTATGAGTGACTATTTGGACGATGTGAGTGGAACTTATCCTAATTTAGCTTTACTAGAGGAAATAGACCCCATTGCTAGCCAATTGTCTTTTCGAAGCCCAGAAATTTTACCGCAATTAGCGGGTAATCCAGTTGGGAAACCTAGAGGAAATCCTAATGATAAGGATAGTTATTTTATAGGAAACATTACCTTTTCTTTTAACCTTGCTGAAGGGTATGACCTTGAATTTGACGAACGACTTAGAAAATTCTCCCCTAACTATAAACCTAAGGTGCCTAAAATGCCAAATTTAAAAAGTACTAAAAGAGAATTGAGAAAAGAGGAAAAGATTCGGGCTAAAGCAAAAGCGGAAAGGTCTGGAAAGAATGCTAAGAAAAAGAAAAAATAGGTTTATCAAAAATACTTTTCTGTAAAAAAGGCTACCTGTCATCATTGAGGGTAGCCTTTTTTACGTCGAAAATGGGCTGCGTCTTCTCGATTAGGGAATTACTTAATCTTAGGAAATTTAATTATTATCCTAACTCTTCAGAACCATTTCCTCAATTGGCAATTCTACAAAGAAAGTAGTGCCTATATCTTTTTCCGTTTCGAAATATATCTTTCCACTAACGGATTCGATAATGTTTTTTGATATAGCTAAACCTAGTCCAGTCCCTGAATTTTTAGTTGTGAAGTTGGGTACAAAAACCCTCTTCTTCATATCATCAGGAATACCGACTCCATTGTCTTTGACTTTAATTACTGCCATTCCTTCTTCTCGGTCTAAAGACACCTCTATTTTTCCTTTTCTACTGTCTGGGATGGCTTCTACGGCATTTTTTATCATGTTATTAAGTACACGCATCAAATGATTTTTATCAGCAAATACATAAAGTTGCTCCTCTTCTAGACTCAATAAAATATCCGCGTTTTTACTTTCTTTAAATAAATCGTGTACTGATTCTACTAAATCATTGAGTTTGATTTGTTGGTTATTTGCTCTTGGCATTTTTGCAAAATTCGAAAATTCATCCGCAATCTGTGCCAGCGCGTCAATTTGTTCAATTAAGGTAATGGACACTCGTTTTAATAAAGGTTCAATGTTTTCTGGGTTGGACTTAAAAGCATGTTGTAAGTACTGAATGCTTAATTTCATCGGTGTTAATGGGTTCTTGATTTCATGCGCCACTTGTTTGGCCATCTCTCTCCATGCGCCTTCTCTTTCTGACCTTGCTAATAACTTGGCAGATTGGTCTAATTTAACAATCATCCGATTGTATTCCGTTACCAATGCACCGATTTCATCATTGGTTCGCCATTGTAAAGGCTCGTTGGAAATCCCTAATTTTAGTTCTTTTAGATTTTCTCCAATCGCAGTAATAGGGCGAGTAATGGTATTCGCAACATATACGGAAATGGCACCTGCTAGAATTAACATAAAAACATAAACATTCACTAAATTCCCCATAAAGTTAAGCACATCATCTTGTAAGGTCCGCTCTTGGTTGGAATAAGGAACGCCAATATAGGCGATTTTTTGTCCCTTTGAATCTTTGATGGTCGCAAATACAGAGGTGTAATTTTGGGTGCTGATGGACTCATCAATTGGGTCCGACCTTGATTTACCCGTTCTTTTTAATACTTCAAAAGCATAAGCATTTATTTTAGGGGGTAAAATACCGCGGTCAAAGATGTCCATCTCAGAGGACTGAATTAATTGCCCGTTTAGGTCATAGAGATTGAAATCTATTCGTTCTGCTAAGGCCAAATCTGGCACATAATTACTTAGTAATGGCAAAGAATCTTTTGCCTGATGGAGATATTGCTGAGAGGCTGTCTGAACCCCTGATACTTTTCTATTTAATCGACCTGCATTATAACTCTGATAAGAATCCGTTAAGAACCAAAAAGAGACTACTGCAATGATGATAAAGGATGCTAAGGTTAGTAATATCGTTGAGAATTGAATTCTATTTTTTAGTGATGGTTTATTCCAAAACTTAAAATTTAGATTATCTGGCAGAATAGTGATTTTAGAATTTAAAATAGCTATTAAAACCACCATTAAGGCCAAAAGCGTGAAGAAAAACGAAAATAAGGAATAAGGTTGGAAACGATTGTTTCTTTGCTTGCTGAGAAAGATAAAGTGATTTTCAGCTGCCCTATACATGAAATACGTTAAATCTTTTTTACTTCCTTCCGCATATTCCCCAATGGCAGGTTTATCTTCTTGGGTAAATGGCGGTTCTTCTGGAGAAATGCCTTCTTCGATTATCGGCTGGAAATTTTTGGTAACTAAATAATTATATTTTCCTAATTCCGCTAAGCCTTTAAATTCTTTTTGAGATAATAAATTGGTGTATACTTTTGAACGTTTTCTAGCTGCTTTTTTGAATCTAATAATTATCGGTGCCCCTTCTGCTTTTTGGATGTTCTTTACCAATAAATAGACCTGATGTCCTAAAGAGTCTTTGGTTAAATAAATATTATCAGTTGCTTGAATGGGCTTTGCATCTCCAAGGATACGTTTCCAAGTTTCTAAGGAAGTCTTTGAAGCGTTTGCTTTATCACCGTTCCCTAAATTATCAAAACGGTGTAGGTCGTAGTTATAATTGGTATATAGATAGTTTTGATTAAAATTAAGGGTAGCTAATAAATTATTTATTTGTTGGGATTGGTCTAAGTCTGAAATGCCATATAGATTCGTTTCGTCAAAAGCTTGATTGAAGGCTATAATCGATTCTTCTGCCAAAGAATCTTTTTCCTCTGCAAGTTTTTTAGCGATAAAAATTTCTTGGTTTAATTCCTTATCTGAATTGTATTTATATAACAAACTAGAAGAAAAACCTGCGAAAAGAATAACCCATAAGGATAACCATATTAGTCCAGGATTGGGTATATCAATAAACAAATCGTAAGAAATGACGAATATAAATGCCAATAATGCGGTGACATGTATTGGTATTTCTAAATTGATTAAATATATAACAGGCAATGCTAATAAAACTGCAAGCCCCAATGCCATTAATCGCTTTGTTCGATTTAGTTTTAATTTATGTATCGTTATCATCATGCGATGACTAAATACAAACTGGGTAAAAAGTAATAGAATTATACCAAAAACAGATATAACACTATACTGGTCAAGACTAAATACATTTTTAAAATCAAAATCTATTCCTGAGTTTAATACTAAACTTTTTAATACGCTAATCAATAATAATAGGGCTAATAATACAGACAAGTAGTTCATCGTCGTTAAAAAGAAACGAGTGCCTGGCGTAAAATTAACATTGAAGTCTTTATCCCTTGATTCTCGATGAATAAAGACGACGACCCATAATAATAAAACGATATTTATTAATAAGTCTCCGACAGATATATTCGGATTGTCAAAAGTTCGAGCGAAGACTTGAAAATCTTGAAATTTTGTCGTCCAATCTAAGCTTATATAACGCAATCCAAAAACGACTACTAATAGGAATGCTGGCCCTGTCCATGTTTTATTTTCTTTAATTATTGACTTTGCTAACTGATTTATTATTAAGCCCAAAAAGAGAAAGGCTATAAAATAAAATAGCATAATCCACCTCAATATTTTTTTGTCTTGGAATGGTTGAGTGGCATCTAAATAAAAAAGAGATTCCTGCATTTTTGAATTGACAGGGAAGGAAGTTTTGTTAGTGACTACCTCAATTATTGCTGGGATATCTGTTTTATTTTCTGTCGCAAAATAGGATTGAAGATGTGTTAGACTTTCATTATAGGCCCATTTTATAGGGATTAATGAAATGGCATAAGAAGTATTGGATAAATTGGGGAGTAGGTTTTTTTGAATAACAAAATATCCATTGGATAACTTCTTAAAGATTGGTTTATCAGCATTATTGATTTCTTTTAAAAGCTGAATGTTTGGAAAAACACTTGTATTATTTGACCAAAAAACCAAAGAGTCCTGGCTATAAAAGCAGAGGTTAAAAGATTCATTTGAAAGACTTTGGATGGATGCTAAATCAGTCTCTTCGTCATTGAATATGGATGCTACAAATGAACGATTCTTCAACGTTTTCGCAACTTTACGCTCGTTTGCCTGCAAACTTTTAGTGAGTGTGTTTGCATATTGTGACATTCGTTCCTCTTTATCACAAATAGCCTCTAAACTCTTTGCTAACAAAAAGAAAACAAAAGCGCCTAGTAGGAGGTAGTAGAATCGGTTATTGAATTTCATGTAAAATAGCCCTTTTTGCAAAGCTAAAGAAATAATTTTTTAAATATGTATTTCCTTGCTTTTAAATGAGTTTTATTGATTATTCGCATAAATAGCTCTTTCTACTAGCTACTCTTTTTTTTAGGCACAAATATTAAACCAAATATCAAATGAGTTACATTTTTAGGAGGCAAATATTGTCTTTTAGAGGAGCATTGGAGCTAAATTTTGCCCAATAGCTATTTTTGACCGAATAAATTTTTTTGAGAATCTACCATTTAGAATTTGTACTTTTGATTTTAGTATACAGTTTATTAAATTCCCCTCACCTTTAATAATTTTCTTAGTCTAGAAAAAATTGCCTTGATGATTTGCCCTGTTTGTAAACATGAACTTATTACTTCTTTAGCTATTGCTTGTCCGAGTTGCTCAAGTAGTTTAGTAGGTTTTAGACTATTAGATAATTTAGAAGAAAAGTATGTAGAGATTGTGAAAAATAAAGTAGAACTAGAAGGCATGCAAGTTCAACAAATAAAGGTTTTAGAACATCAGTTGGCCCGTAAAAAAAAACGGAACCTACTACTGTGGTTACTTTTGTTGTCCTTACCCTTACTTTATTTCTTTTGTGCACCAAAAGAACCTTCTAATAACATGACTCCAATTATTGAACGAAATGATTCTTTAGAAATATATAAAGCAATGCTTATCGAGCATGAAATAGAAATTAAAGCTTTAAATCGACAGCTTAAAGCTATTGAAGGGACCATGAATGTAAGAGAATTAAAATATGAAGTTAAAGAGGGAGATTTATTATATGATTTAGGAATTTTATTCTATAATGATACTTCCGCTTGGTATCAGATAGCCCTAGATAATAAAATTTATGATGTTAGAGGATTACCAAAAGGGGATACAATAAGTATAAAATATAGAGATTAACAATTGACTTAAAGCAACTAAGTTAGTGTATCAAGCATATGAAAAAATGGTAAAAGAATTTCAAAATCTAAAAAAACAATTGATTCTATCGTTGGAAGAAGCAATGGTGCATAAACAATCACTTGAGTATGCAAACAATCAATTTGATTTAGAAAAAATAGAACTATTCAAATCTATTATTAAAGCCATTATTGTTTTAGATAAGCAGCTAGGTTTGGCTAAGAAATTTCCGAATACTGATGATAGAGCGTTTAGGTTAATGTTAGAGGTTTATGAAAACCATCAGCGTAGCCTGGAAGATATTTTGACTAATGCAGGCGTTACTATTCGTATAAATAACGGTCTAACTACTTCTAGTGTAGTTGATGACAACGAGCAAACAAGTACTGCCAATGATAGGCTTTCGAAATCATATTTTTATCAGAATAAACCTTTAATAAATCTAGACTAGATAGCACTTTAACTTATCAAGGTGTTTTAAATCACTATACCTATTTTTCGATAGATAAAATTTTTGTTTGGCTTGAATATCAAGCTGATACCTTCTTTTTTTACTTGCTTATTTCTGTAAATTATCCTTTTGTCACCATACTATTGACGTTGCTCACCTTTGTAGAAAAACGGCTGCTTCTTTTCCTAATAAAAGTAGTATCATTGTGCTATTCTCTATTCCTATTACCTATAACACAAAACCTATAAATTTCACTTTAATTAGATGAAACCTAATTGTTTTTGACTAGATATTGGTCAAAATCAAAAGGTGCTAGTATTTATTTGTAGGCTAAAAAATTGTTTTTACCATTATGCATGGACAGGTATTATATTTTGAGGGAATGGCTGCATCAACCAACGATGTAAAACTAGTTTTAGAGGAATTAAATTACTCTATTTTTTCGACGAATACTATTGCAGAAGCAGAACACTTGCTTGAAAAGCATGCAATTGATTTGGTGATTTTAGATATAGGCCATGATGATTCTCGTGAAATAGTAGACTTTGCAGTTTCTATAAAAACAAAAAAATTACCGCTTATCTTTTTAGCAGATGATAAGGCAAGAGAAATTTATGAAAGGGTGAAAGAAACAAATATATTGGCTTATTTGGTTTCTCCAATCGACATGTTGACGCTACGAAGTATTGCGGATTATGCTTTAAAGGATAAGCACATTGTTAACGGAAATAATCAGACTGCCAATAAATATTTAGATGATACGCTTTTTATTAAAGTCAATCAACTTTTACAGCGCGTAAAAATCAATGATATTTCTCATGTCAAATCAGAAGGTAATTATTGCTTGATTTTTACTCACGAAAAAAAGTATGCGATTAAATTATCTATGATTCGATTGTATAATACCTTAGAAAATAAAGGCTTTTTACAAGTTCATAAAAGCTATTTGGCGAAGTTGAATAAAATAGATAATATAGATATTTCTGGAAATGAAGTTATTCTTGGAAATGTAAGAATTCCGCTCGGAAGAAAATATAAGCAAGAATTATTGACCTACCTTAACTTGTTATAGTGATTTTTTTAATAATACATAAAAAACTGTAAGCTAACACTTTAATCAAATATTTTAAAAAATAAGGTTATATGTAACCTTTGTTTTGTAAAATGCTCTTTTGCTTCTCAATTATTCTAAGCCTTGATTGTAAGACCTAATTCCATTACTTTTGTAATGAATCTACGAAATTATCAACGGATATTTTGGCATTAGTTCCTACTTTACAATTACCCATCCACATATCTATCTATCATTTAAAAAACAAATCATTTTTTAATTATCTAAACAAGTTCATTTTTTATGTACTTGCAACAGATTTTGTATTGGTTTTTGTGAAGCCTTTCTACTGCCTATATTTCTAATCCCCTTATAAATACCGTGCATTCATTTAGTGACTTTAAATTTTAGAAAAATATTTTATTTTTCTTTTTGGCACTAACCAATTTAAGATTTTACAACCCCAAAGACTCATATTTTAATTGTCTATCAAAAAAACGCAAAAAAGGAATTTACATGAGACAACTTAAGATTACTAAGTCTATTACTAATCGTGAGAGTCAATCATTAGAGAAGTACCTACAAGAAATCGGGAAAGTTGATTTATTGACACCTGAAGAAGAAGTAGAACTCGCTAAAAGAATTAAATCTGGAGATCAAGCTGCCCTTGAAAAACTGACCAAAGCTAATTTGAGATTTGTCGTCTCAGTGGCTAAACAATATCAAAATCAGGGACTTTCGCTCAGTGATTTAATTAATGAAGGAAATTTAGGCCTTATTAAGGCTGCTCAAAGATTTGATGAAACCAGAGGATTTAAATTTATTTCTTATGCTGTTTGGTGGATTAGACAATCCATTTTACAAGCGCTCGCAGAGCAATCTAGAATCGTTAGATTACCACTTAATAAAGTCGGTTCCCTTAACAAAATTAATAAAGCATTTTCTGAATTGGAACAAGCATTCGAAAGAGAGCCTTCCGCCGAAGAATTAGCAGAACAATTGGAGATTCCTACTGAAGAAGTAGAAACTACCCTAGGTGTTGCTGCTCGACACGTATCCATGGATGCTCCATTCGTTACAGGTGAAGACAATTCTTTATTGGATGTATTAGAAAATGGAACTACGGGTAATACAGATAGTGAACTAGAATATAAGCAATCTCTCCGAAAGGAAATTGAACGCTCTTTAAGTACTTTAACTGAAAGACAATGCGATGTCATTAAATTATACTTCGGTATTGGCGTCGAACATCCGATGTCTTTAGAAGATATTGGTGATAAATTTGGCTTGACCAGAGAAAGAGTACGTCAAATTAAAGATAAAGCAATCAATAAGTTGAGGTCTGCTTCTAGAAGTAAATTATTGCGTCATTATTTAGGCGCATAGTACTGTCGAATTCATTCGACCTAAAAAGGGCAACTGCTACTAGCTGTTGCCCTTTTTTATATAAACAAACGTTACTTCAAGAGCAACTCCTCGCTTTATCTTTTTCTTAAAATCAAGAATTTAATCTCAATCTTATTTTGCATCGTAATACTCGATACTTTTACATTTTAAATTAAAGACTTTAGATTTTACCTTTAATTATCCATGTTTCGCAGCCAATGCTTGCATCACCTCCGTCAATACTTTTACACTTCCTCTTGGCATAGCATTATAAATTGATGCTCTAAATCCACCAACAGAACGGTGACCTTTTATACCCACACAACCTGCTTCAGTACACATATCTAAGAATTCTTTTTCTAATTCTGGCTTATTCAATAAGAAAGTAACATTCATTAATGAGCGGTCTTTCTTAGCAGCCGTTCCTACAAATAAAGGATTACTATCAATTTCTCTGTATAATAAACCACCTTTAGATTTGTTTTTCTTTGCCATTTCTGCTACTCCCCCTTTAGCTTTAATCCAACGCATCGTCAACATAGACACATAAATTGGGAATGCTGGTGGCGTATTAAATGCAGAACCTTTAGCGATATGCGTTTTATAATCTAACATCGTCGGAATCTCCCGATTTACTTTCCCTAGCATATCTTTTCTGATAATCACCAACGTGACACCTGCTGGTCCCAAATTTTTCTGAGCACCCGCATAAATCATCCCAAATCGATTTACATCCAATGGGCGACTGAAAATGTCTGATGACATATCGCATACAAATGGTACATCCGTATCTGGCCACCAATTATGTTGTGTTCCAGAAATGGTATTATTGCTGGTTAAGTGTAAATAAGCAGCGTCCGTTGGTACCTTGTACCGCTTAGGTATGTAGGTATAATTTTTATCCTTTGAAGAGGCTATTATTTCTATTTCACCAAAGGCCTTCGCTTCTTTGATGGCTTTTGTTGACCATGCACCAGTATCTACATAACAAGCTTTCCCGTCCGTTGCTAATAAATTCATAGCAGACATGTAGAATTGAGAACTAGCTCCTCCTGTCAAGAATAATACTGCATAATCATCACTTACACCTAATAATTCTCTGGTCAATGATTCTGCTTCTTCCATTACTGCAGCAAAATCAGCACTACGGTGAGAGATTTCTAAAATAGATAATCCACTATTATTAAAATTAATAGCAGCTTTACTTGCTTGGCGCATGACATCCTTTGGTAGAATAGCTGGTCCAGCGTAAAAATTATGTTTTTTCATTTTAAACAATTGTTTAAGAGTGATCTCCAATTAGAGTTTAATATTTTTAATTTGGTAGGTTGTTTGGTAGTGCTTTTAACCAATATCTTTGTTATTGGTTTCAAAGAAGGCACAAATGTATGGTATTTGAAAGCATCATGCTAGACAGGGTATCAAATAATTATAAATATTTTATTCGATATAAACAGTCCATTCTATTTTTGTACTCATTATTCTGGTTCCTTAAACCATTCAAAAACGACTCATGCTTCGGTAATTTATTGCTATTTGCTTTTCTATCTTTCCTTTTTTTTATTTTCTCCAATTGATTCATTTTGTTTTGTTACTTATGCTCCGCATATAAAAGACTGAATTCAACTAAATTTTTAAGCTGAAAAATAATTTTCTTTAGCTATTTATAAATATTATTTTTTATTAATTTATTGATAATCAACTTGTTAGTTTTTTTTGGAATTTTTTTTTGAATAAATTGGAATTATTTTTCCGATTTCCTTGTTTTAAACGCTATTTGTCTGTACTTTTGCACCCGCTTAGAAAGATAGCGACTTAAAATTGAAAATTCCTAGAGAAATAGAGTTGAAAAATAATTTTATTTTTTTCTTTAAAATTCTTGGTTAATATAAATAGTCGCTGTACTTTTGCGGTCCGTTAAAAAGTAACGGGTAAAAAAAGACATATAGTAGTTAACTTTTCGGAGTTAATGATATATAAAAAGTTCCTTGACAATATGGGAAGAAGACAATAAGCACTTTAAGAGCGTATTAAAGAGTTAAA